>SVFS01000022.1 GCA_015056725.1 Lachnospiraceae bacterium
ATAGCTAAGATAAATACGGTCACCGGAAATTTCAAACGTATAGCCGTATTCTTCACCTTCATAGTCTTGATATCCACTTCCATCTGCGTTGAATGCATAGGTTTCCGTACCGGCCTCGTCTGTCCATGTGCCGATCAATTCTTCCGGTATATTAAGCGTTTCTCCGCTATTTCCTCCATCTTCTGTCTGCTTATCCAACAGCAGTTCGTTTCCAAACACGTCTGATAAAGTCAGGACATTACCGCTAACAGAGACGGTGAACTCTTCCATATCTCCATCATCATAATTCAATGTCAGCACATTATCACTAACAGTATAAGTAAGCGGATATTCAGGACCACTAATCAGCACACCTGTGCCATCCTCATTGAAGATAAATGTATTATCCCAATCGCTATCTCTTTCCAGCCATGTACCATAGAGCTTAGATGCGTCTACATTCGCAACACTTGCAGTGGATTCTTCGTCGCTTACTGTAAACGGATTTGTAACGCCGGAGTCCACGCCGAAAAGTTCTCCTATAATCCATGCACATTTATCTACTGTCAAATCATCCACGCCATATGAGTACATATCAAAGCCAAAAAGCGCTTTTGTTGTCAGGTCCTTAATTTCACCCGTACCTTCTTCAGTTTTCCAATAGTCCAAGTCATATTCAACACCTACGAAAAGTTCAGTCTGTTCTCCGTAATCCAAAAATGTATACTTGGTTTCAATCATAATGACATCATGGCCTTCCCATTTAAAACCAAGAGGTGTAACCGTCTGTGAACAGTTGCTGTTTTCTTCTGCAGTTTCGGCATCCAGTTCTCCGTCAAAATAGAGCTGTGCAATAATCGGATAAGCAGTTGGCTCGCTATTATATGCATCACGATGCCAGTGCATACTGCTGGTAGCAGAATACTCATTGACTTCATCGTCTACCTCTACTGTCATTACACTACCGTCTTCTTCGTTAATTTGCAGCGTTTTTTCGCTAAACACTGCTCCCTCCGGGCAAAAAATCTCTGATGTATACTTTTCCTCATCATCACTGCCCCAACCGTAGTAAACCATAACACTGGATTTCTCACTTTTATCCTCGCTAGCAGCTTCCGTTGTTTCAGCAGATGTTTCTGAAGCAGCAGTTGTTGTACTTTCGGAAGCAGCAGTTGTGCTTTCGGCTGAGTCTGTCGTTTCCGGTGTCTTGTCACCTCCGCAGGCTGTTAAGGAACATACCATCAGACCTGCTAAAATCAATGCAACTAATCTTTTTTTCATTTTTCTTTCTCCTCTTACTTTTTTATTTTTTTAAAAGCTTTCCAAAAAAGCCTTGTTTTACTTTTCCCTCTTCAATATCGTTTGCAGTTTCCACACCCTGTTTCACTGCATCTTCTACACTGCCGCCGGTTACAGCTGCCTTAAATGCTGCCATTGCAGTATCACCTAAGTTACGCATCTGCATTTTATTTTTTCTTTCTTCATCATACAGACCGTTGTTTAACCAATTAATCCGATCCTGATTGATTCGCTGTGCAAAATCATAGAATACTTCCACTTCCTCATTATTGCGGACATCTCCTTTTAGTTTGATTTCACGGATACAATCATTGTTATACGGAATCACTACAGTACAGGAAGTAACTTTACCTTCTGCATCCTTACTTTCTTCTACGGTCACATAGTTTGCATTCATGTTAGTCACTTCATGTCTTCTGCTGTCTGCAAGAACACTGTTTTCTGATGCAAATTCATAAGGAATCATGGTATCAAAATAAAATACCGGTATATGCTCATAACGGCTCATTGCATCCAGATTAATCTGAAAAGCACCTGTTCTGGTATTACGCCGATAATGTACTCTAAGGCTTCCCAAATCCCATGTATTAAAACTTCTTTCTGCACTTTGGAAACGATTCTCTGCATTGTCAAAGCTGGCTTCAAAATCAGCTGCTTCCTGCCCTAATGTCTCCATCATGCTCTGTGCTGCGTCTTTTGATGTGTAATCCATTCTGGCAAAATAATTTGTTTTTCTTTTACAATCATTGCAAATAAACTCCTTAGTTGCCAATTTGGACCTTTTTAACATCCCTACTTCCGTGTTACAAAATGTGCATGCTTCTTTACTGAACAATCCCATATGTTTCCGCCCTTTCACCATACATTCTTGATAAAATTAATGTTTTTTGATAGATTAATAATAGAAAATCAGGGTGTTCTCTGCATTCGTTGGCGCGCCTACAGAGAACTTTGCAAAAGATAATTCTCCTCTACAAAGGGGTACCCTTATTTCTTTTTAGTGCAAGGTAAGTTCTATACCCTCTTTCGATAACCTTTCGGATAAAATTATAGTAATTCTCGGTTTTTTTGCCCCACCCATTTTGGCGAAAAAGGGTAGGGTGCTGATTTTTTTTGTAAAAAAAAATGGGGATTTTGGTAGAAAAACACCTAAAAGAAAGGGAACGATATTATGAAAAAAACTATCACTATTATTCTTATCTTTACAATAGTACTCTCATGTATTTTGGGCTGTTCAAATAGTACAACTCCGAATGCACGGGACCCTGTTACTCTTACCATGTGGCATGTCTATGGGAGTCAAACAGAATCACCTTTTAATGAAATTATTGATGAATTTAACCTTACTGTCGGCAAGGAAAACGGTGTCATTATCAATGTTGTTTCTGTTACAAGTTCTTCTGCTATCGACAAAGCTTTATCTGCTTCTGCAAACGGTCAACCCGGTGCCGAAGATTTACCGGATTTATTTACGGCCTATCCCCGGGTAACTGAAATCGTAGGAAAAGACAACCTTTTGTCTTGGGATCAGTATTTTACCGAAAACGAACTTAATATGTTTACCGATACCTTTCTTGCCGAAGGGTATTTTGACGGAAAACTACTGATGATACCTATTGCAAAATCAACAGAAGCGTTCTTTGTAAACGAAACTCTTTTTAACAGATTCAGCCAAAAAACCGGCGTTACTATTGAAAACCTAAAAACATTTGAAGATATTTTTGATGTTGCCAAAATGTATTATGACTGGTCAAACGGTCATAATTTCATGCAAATCAACGATTATTACAATTATGCTTATATCGGAATGAAAGCATCCGGTAAAGAATTTATAAAAAACGGACAGCTTCAACTTGATGATGAAGCATTTAAAAAACTATGGATGCCATTGGCGGAAACCGCCATTTATGGCGGCATCTGTCTGGATGACGGTTATGCTGCAGCCCGTTGGAAAACCGGCATGTGCAGTTCTTCGGGGCGGCGGTCTGTTTGCAATCAAAAACACCGACGAACGAAAAAATTATGGAGCATATCTATTTGCAAAATGGCTTACTGAAAAGGAAAACAATCTTGCTTTCGCAACACAAACGGGATATCTTCCTGTCACAGACGATGCTATTCAAACATTATTTAGCGATATCAGTATCGTCGAGAAAGAAAACTACCGCAGCCTTTATAATGCAGTTGATTCCATGATAAGCAACTATGAATTATTTGCACTTCCACTTTATGATAATGCCTCAGAAATACAGCTCAATTTTGAACAGAGTGCGAAAGTTGTCTTAAGATCAGCACACAATCAATATGTAAAACGAGTGAATGATGGTGAAAACCCTGATACAGTATTAAATGAACTAGCCATTTCCTCATTAGAAGAACTCAAAAAACTCTTATCCCAATAAGGAGCGTGGGGAAACCATGAAATTACTAAAGCGGATTAATCTAAAAAAACTAATTTTTTATTTTAAAGCAGAAAGCATAACCATGCGACGAAGGTTGTTTTTTTATATCATCATAACAATCTCTGTGTTTTTGGCACTAATTCTGCTGTTACTCAATGTCTTTGGCATTATAAATCCGGCGAATACCGAAATCATGAGGGTTTTGGACTCACAGCTGATATCCTGCTCTGAGAATATCGAACATGATTATGACGAAATTGCCACTTATGCAATTTCATTCGCTGAACAGTTAGAAGATTCCATTCAGGACTATTTGACTGAAAACAATCTTTCCTTTGAACAACTGGAAAATAACGCTGCTACCATCACCGCACTTCAGAGCAAATTGTACGATACCGTTTATCTAAATATGCAGCTTGCTCCTTCGAGTGGAGTATTTTATATTTTAGACACAACCGTCAACAGCCATTCCGATACGCCACTTTATAACGGAATCTATTTGAAATACATTAATCTTTATTCCGAAAGCACGGTAAATAATGAATTTTCTTTATACCGGGGTTCTTTTACAACCGCTAAAAGCAATGATATAACTTTCCACAGTGGCTGGCAAAACGAAATGGAAACAGATTTCTTTGAAAAATGCGAATCCATATTCACTGAAAACACTCACTATGCGTTAAGTTCTACTGTAGAAATTCCCAACACATGGGAAAATGCAAGATATGTATATGTTCCCATCCATGACCTCAAAGGTGATATCATCGGTGTATGCGGTTTTGAAATCAACGATTTGTATTTTCAATTACTCCACAAAACACAGGATGCAGAATTAGGAACTATTGTATATGCGTTGCTCGACATCAACAACGGCGAATATTCCGGTCAATTTAGTTCCAATAGGTACAGCATCACAGACGATACAAAACACACTTTCAAAATCACAGAAAAAAACGGAGTGAACATTTTTGATTTTGGAACAGATATCTGTATCGGCAAAACCAAAATAATTCAATTGGGTAGTAATTCGTTTACAGTAGGAGTTCTTCTCCCTCAAGAACAGTATGAACGTCAAATTCAACATGGCCAAATGAAGGCAATAGCCTTTTTTACAATTATTTCCATTTTTGCCTTTGTCTGTTGCGTATTTGTCAGTAAAAAATATGTAACACCTATTTTGAAAAAGATAGAATATTTAAAGTCTAATGATACATATGGGCAACAAGTAAGCATTCCGGAAATTGATGACCTTTTTGTTTTCCTTGAAGAAAAAGATATCCAATATGAAAAACAGTTGCAAAGCTTAGAAAAAGCAAGACATGACGCTGAAGAAGAAACGAAAAGAGCCAAAGCCGCTTATGAAAAAGCCATCAAGGAATATGAACTTGCACAGAGCGAAATCGAGCAACTATCCGATGAACGGAAAAACGAACTTGTAATAGAAGATTATGAATATTTTATTTCTAATTTATGTAGACTTACTCCTTCTGAACAAAAAATTTATGAACTATATCTCGAAGGAAAAACGGCCAAAGATATTATAAAAATTCTGGACATTACAGAAAACACTCTGAAATACCATAATAAAAATATATACAGTAAATTAGGAATCTCTTCGCGAAAACAATTATTAAGATATGCTACTTTAAAACAGCATCAAGACAAAAAAGAACAGGCAGGACACTAGTGTCTCGCCTGTTCTTTTTTGTCTGTTTTTATTTCATTTGTTTTTTCAAGTACTCTTTTGCTGCTTCTAACTGATTATCTACGCTTTCTTCCGCGTAATACGCTTCTGCATCAAAAAGCACTTCCACATCCGGTTCAATCCCTGTTTCATGAATATTGGTTCCGTTTGGTGTATAGTACGCGCTTACCGTCAGCTTAATCGCCGAACCATCCGATAAACTGTATATCTTCTGGACGATACCTTTTCCATAAGTAGTGGTTCCCATAACAGTACCTACACCATGGTCCTTAATCGCTCCGGTCACAATCTCTGCTGCACTTGCAGAGCCTCCATTTACAAGCACTACCATCGGAATCTCAATTTTTCTTGTACCGTCACAAGTATATTCTTCCCGTTTTCCCTGTTTATCTTCCGTATATACAATCAGTCCTTCCGGCAATATCTGGCGGCTGATATCAACAGCTGCAGATAATAATCCACCCGGGTTTCCACGCAAATCAAGAATAAGGGCTTTGGCTCCCTTTCCTTTTAGCACTGCATATGCTTCCGTAAACTGGTCAACTGTTACATCTGCAAATTCCGAAATCTGGATATATCCGATATCATCCTCTAGCATTTCTCCCTTTGCGGTTTCACTTGTAACTTTTGCACGGACTACATCAACATCAAAATTTTCATTTCCACGTATGATATTTAATGTAACGGTAGAACCTTCTTCGCCACGCACGATAGAAACTACATCATTCAATGTCATTCCATACGTGTCAACTCCATCCACCTGATAAATTACATCATCCGGACGAAGTCCCGCACCTTCTGCCGGTGCACCTTCTATTAATCCACTGACAAAAGGAAATCCGCTTACTTTATCAATACTGATATACGCACCGATTCCAAAGAAAACACCTTCATTATCTGCCAACTGTTCTTGCAGTTCTTCCTGTGTATAGTAGACAGAATATGGGTCTTCCAGAGCCCCCATCATGCCGTCAAATACGCCTTCTTCCAGACGCTCAGTCTCTGTCTCGTCCAAATAATAGTACGTCTGTATCAGTTCTTCCACAGACTTCATTTTTGCAAGGGCCTGCGAATTAAGTACCGTTTCTTCTTCATTTTCAGCCGCTTCTTTTGCAAGCTGTTTTGCCTTAAATCCTGTATACAGTTTACTACCTGCCAGCACTGCCACCATTAAAAACAGCACAAGCCAGCTGCCCAGTATGAGACCTCTTATCCGTCTTTCTTTTTTATCCTGATCATCAAATTCCAATCTCAATTATTTATACTTCCTACTTCAAATAATTCCAAGGACTCTCATATGCGCCGTTTTTACGGACGGTAAAGTGCAAGTGCGGTCCTGTAGAGCGTCCTGTAGAGCCAACCGCTGCAATCTTTTCCCCTTTTCCTACCAAATCACCTTTTGACACATACAAAGCAGAAGCATGCATGTATATTGTATACAAATTGTCTCCATGGTCTATCATAATATAATTTCCCATGGAAGGACTGTATGCTGCCGTAACTACTTCTCCATCATACGCAGCCAATATCCTACTTCCACTCGGTGCCGCCAAATCCACTCCGTTATGGAATTGTTTCGTTCCTAAAATCGGATGAATACGCCAACCATAATCATCCGATATTCTTCTGTAATCCGGTGCCGGGAAACAGAACATACCACCATCATAAGTCAGTCTTTTGCCACTGGCTTCCGCAAGTTTCTTCCGTTCTGCCTGTACTGCAGCCTCCAAAGCAGCAATCAACTCATTCTGCTCTGCAATTTCTGCTTCGTACTCTGCAATTGCTGCCGCCTTCGTCGTAATATCACTCTGATAAGCTACAATTTCCCCTTCTTTTTCTGCAATCAGTTCTTCCAAAGAGGCTTCTTCTGCTTCTACGGCTGCTTTTGCTTCATCAAGTACTTCCTTTTCTGCCACAAGCTCTGCTTTACAGGTTTCCACATACTGTGTAATCAGTGCATACTCTGTAAGCTTCTGGTGATCATACTCGGAAAGCATCTGTATATAATCAAATTTATTCAGGATGTCACTAAAAGATGATGCTTCTGCCAGCAATTCAACATAATACGTATCACCTTTTTCGTACATAAATTTGATGCGTTTTTTCATCGCTTCATACTGTGCGGTCTGTACGGCAATGGCTTCCTCAAGTTCTGCCTGCGTCACTTCGATTTCGCCTTCTTTATCTGCAATAAGACCTTTCAGCTCATCGATTTTAGCCTGTATCTCTGCCAAATCTGCATCCAGTGCAACTACATAATTTTCCAGATTGGCTTTCTGGCTCTCCAGTTCCTTTTTCAGCTTCTTAACATCCGTAAGTCCGGTCTGCAATTCCTTTTTCTGGCTCTGTGCCGCCGAAATCTGGCCTTCCTTTTCTTTGATGCTGTCTGACGTAAAGGATGATAAAGATACTGCGGCTGTCTCCACAGAAGCCGCAGCAAAAAATGCAAATATAAGGCAGATACAAACCACCTGTTTTATTTGTCTCTTTAATTTCATGTAATTACACCTTCAGATGTTTTCTAACTGTTGTAAAGCTTCCAATAAATCCGATACCTACACCAATGGCGAGAGATAACGGAAGTAAAACCGTAAATACTTCTTCTATCGGTAAAAATACAAGCAGTGATGTCAGAATCGAAAAACGACTCAGTACATATGTAACTACTTCATTATATAAGAAATATATGATAACAAGTGGAATAGCGGCACCTACCAGGCCGATAATCATGCCTTCCACCACGAACGGACATCTTACAAAAAAGTCCGTTGCACCAATATATTTCATAATGGAGATTTCTTCCTTACGTACGTTAATACCAATTGTAACGGTATTGCTAATCAGGAAGATGGATACGCCAAACAATATCAGAATAATGCCTGCCGAAATATATCCCAGCAAGGAGTTAAATCCGGTCAGCATATCTGCCGTAGACTGTGACTGATTAATCTTTCTTACTTCCGGAATGGACTGAAGATATGTCACCAAATCACTCTGCAACGAAACATCACTTAAATACACTTCATAGTTTGCTGAGCCTTCCAATGGGTTTTCTGTAAATCCGTCTGCATATTCGCCCAAATATTCTTCACGGAAGCTTTCCCACGCTTCGTCAGCTGATACAAACACTACTTTTGCAACTTCTACTCTTTCCAGAATACGTTGCCCGATAATTTCTATCGTTGCATCATCTGTATCTTCTTCAAAAAACACGGTAACACTGACACCCTCTTCTGCCGTCTTTACCATATTCTGAAGGTTCAAAACAATGGCATAAAAAACGCCAAACAAGAAAAGGCATGCTGTTATTGTAGCGATAGATGCTAAAGAAAACAGCTTGTTACGGAAGATGTTACGGAAGCCCTGTCTGATCGTATAAAAAAATGTACTAATCCTCATCGATATACGCTCCCTTCTCTTCATCACTGATAATCACGCCACGCTTCAATGTAATAACACGTTTTTCCATGGAGTTAACGATTTCTTTATTATGTGTAACTACTAAAACAGTAGTTCCTTTCTGGTTGATTTCTTCCAGCATTTTCATGATTTCCAAAGAGTTCTTTGGATCAAGGTTTCCTGTCGGCTCGTCACATAACAACAGTGTCGGTTTATTTACAAGTGCTCTGGCAATTGCCACACGCTGCTGCTCACCACCGGACAACTGTTTCGGTCTTGCCTTATACTTTCCTGCAAGTCCTACGGATGCCAATATTTCCGGTACATTTCGCTTCATTTCTTTTGACGGAACCTGTATAATTCTCTGGGCAAAAGCCACATTTTCATATACGTTTCTGTCTTTTAACAGACGGAAATCCTGAAATACAATCCCAATATTTCTACGGAACATCGGAATTTTGCGTCGTCTGATACGATTCAAATCATATCCCAAAACTTTTACTTCCCCTTCAGTTGCTTTCAACTCACGAAGAAGCAATTTAATCAATGTTGATTTTCCGGACCCACTGTCACCAACAATAAATACAAATTCTCCCTTTTCGATTTTCAAACTGATATCGTCAAGTGCCGGTGAACCTGTTTCGTATGATTTGCTAACATGTTCCAACGTAATAATATTTTTCAAATCGCCGGCACGACCTTTTTTCTTACGTTTCTTTTTTGTTACATCTGCCACGGATAAACATTCCTTTCATTTGTGGTTCTTTATAGTTGTCTCATCTCTTATCACTAAAATCAATAGTCGATTGTTTCCATGTACTTCATATACTTCACAACCATAAGAGCAATCTTGAAGGTAATCGCATCTTCAAATACACGAAGATCAAGTCCCGTCGTTTTTTGGAGTTTATCCAGTCGATACACCAATGTATTTCTGTGAATAAACAGCTGTCTGGAAGTCTCTGATACATTCAAACTGTTTTCGAAGAATTTATTGATTGTTGTCAATGTTTCTTCATCAAATTCATCAGGGCTCTTTCCGCCAAAAATCTCTTTAATAAACATTTTACAAAGCGGAATCGGAAGCTGATAAATAAGTCGTCCTATACCAAGCTCGCTATATGCAATGATATCTCTTTCATCAAAGAAAATTTTTCCTACATCCAGTGCCATCTTGGCTTCTTTATAAGAACGGCTTACTTCCTTGATTTCTTTTACAACAGTACCGTAAGAAACGCGGACATTCTTTAATCCTTCTTTTGCAAGCAGAGTTCCCATCCCTCTTGCTGCCTTTTCAATTTCTTTTGAAGAATCACCTTCGCTTAAATCCCTGACAACAATTACGTTATTTTCATCTACTGCTGTAATGAAATCCTTGCTGCTGGAGCTTCCGCTTCGGATTAATTCAAGCACATTGTTATCCTTGCTGTTGTCTGTTTCGACAATCATAACAACACGTTTTACATCTGTCTGGATATGAAGCTTTTTGGCTCTGCTATAAATATCAACCAATAACAGATTGTCGAGCAAAAGATTTTTAATAAAATTATCCTTATCAAAACGTTCCTTATATGCAACGAGCAGGCTTTGAATCTGGAAAGTAACCATCTTTCCAACCATATATACATCTTCACCCGAACCGCCAACAATTAAAATATATTCCAGCTGCTGTTCATCATATATTTTAAAATACTGGAATCCCTGTATTTCCTGTGAGTCCGCAGGCGACTGAGCAAAATTCATTGCAGCCTTTTCGCATTCGCTCATACTTACTGTAGACGCAATTTCTTTTCCGTCCGTATCCATAATGCAAAGCTCCACTCTTGCTATCGTCTTTAATCCTTCAATTGTGTTTTGTAAAATCTGGTTTGAAATCATATCCCCCGGTTTCCTCCTATCGTCTATGCAATTTCAACAATACATTTCTTTTTAAATCCCCTTGTTTTTGCAAACCCTTTTTTCATTTTAATACATATCCACAAATAAATCTACTATTAATACATCAGTTTTTGTGTATTTTTTTAAACTTTTTCTTTTTTTTGTGTATTTTCAACAATAGTAAACCTAAACAAAAAAGTCTTCGCCCTTTTTATTCACCGGACGAAGACTTTACATTTTCGTTTTCTTTCTTTTGTTCATACTCTTCTACATGCTTATACAGCAACATATGATACCATCTGTCCGCAAGCACCCGTAAAAGATTTCTGCGTTCTTCATTCAGATTCATCTGATCATTCATGGCAATCCAGACTTCCGCATTCAAATACTTCCTGTAATTAGTCATCATGACTTCCAAGCGGTCATATGCCATTTTTGAAATAATCACTTTAGGAGCAACAATATTAAGCGCATTTACCACTGCGTCATAATCCGTCACATCTTCTTCCACGACCATTTCACCAATGATACGCAAATCGCCCCTTAAATGAAACAAATCCTGCCGGAACTGTTCCAGCTCACTTTCTGAATCCGACAACAAATAAATGGTTTGTCCGCTTTTCGCAAGAGTCTTCAAATAACTCTTTAAAAATTCACGATTTTCCACATCATGAATCCGTGCTTTGGATGTAACCCCTGCCTTTTTTAATATTTCCGCATCAGACCAGGCTATTAAGTCAACATCCTCCAGCCACTGCTTTTGCATACGGTTAATGCCAGCCCCCACCAGCATCTTCGCAGACAAAAAAACAATTGAATTGCAGACGCCACCCCGTAAGTAGCGTTCTGCAATCCCCTGTGCTTCTTTCAATGTGTAATCTGTCAGACTCATCCCCAACAAATCAATTTTTTGCATACCCTATTCTCTATACACGCATGTCGAAATTTCCACCAACAAATGGATTCACTGAAAGTTCCATCTGAGAAGCAGGAACAGAAGCAATCATTTCCGCCATTTGTTCACCCTGAATCTCTGATATATCCATAGCATTACTGAGCATTTTCATCCCCCATGCCGACTGTGTCTGGCCCAGTGCCATCGCACTTGATAAAGCAGCAATATCCATCTCTGTACCTCCTTATCAAAATATATCTTTCAAAGTAATATCTTTTTACAATTCCATTTTATCCCATTTTTTGTATTTATACAATCCTATCTTTTCGACACCTTATGCCCAACAGGTCATTATCCGACAAGGAACATCGTCTCAATGGCAATAAACATGATGCACAATGCAATTGCCAATACAATTACCCAGTCAACAAGCCGTTGCAGCTTCCATTTTCTGGAAAGCCAGATGGTGCGGAAAAAGTTATTCTTTCCTTCATTTTGTGCAATCCATGCAAGAACGCACATTGCAATGGCTGTTCCAATCATGGCAAGCACCATAAACATTGCAATCATCATCAGCATCTCGCCGTCTGCATACTCCAGTCCTTCTGCCTGTGCTTCAATAATCTCCGGAAAGAGATATTTTTCAATATACATCAGGCAGACACTTTGGCCGTTAAATACCATATGCATAATAAACGGTGCCGTTGTAGAGCCCGTTGCTTCCGCAAGAAGTGCCATTCCGATTCCAAGTGCGATTGCATAAGGCGCCTGATTCAGATTCAGATGCATCAGTCCGAACAGCACTGCTGATAAGATAACTGCACCAAAAATATTCCCCGAAGTCCTATATCCCCTAAAAACAAAGCCACGGAATACAAGCTCTTCGCAAAATGGTCCAAGTACTGCAATCAACGAAAATGTAATTAAAAAAGGGGCATCTAAGATGTCCCCTGTCATATCCAATACCACGTTATCTACAACCAACATGGATATCGCATTTAAAAGCGATGTAAGCGGCATTAACAAAAATGCATAGAGGACCGTCATAAAAACCGTTGAGAGTTTCACTCTGTTAAATCCCGCAAGCTGTTTTAAACTCACGTTTTTCTTTGTCACCGTCACCACCAGCAATGCCGGCAGGACAAGAGACATCTGACTTAACAACAGGTTTGTTATGATACTCATTTCTCCCTTATCCGGATTCAAATAATAGTACAGCAAAATACCTGCTATCAACAAATAATGTCCGACTATAAGAAAAAGAAATAAGACATTGGTCTTCCTACAATTCATTTATTAATCACTTTCCATCATGAAGTTTACTAATTTACTAATATCTTCCGGTTCGTACGCAATGATCTCTAATTCCGGAATTTCACCGTTAGAAAAAATGTTCGCCATGGATACATACTGGCAAAGTTTGGATTTCAGATTTAATCTGTCACCTTCACCTGTTACTAATTCAACTTTACCGGAGCAAGAGTCGATTACCTTAAAGAATTTGTCAATGTTTCTAATGTTCTGTACTTTCATGTAGTACTCCTTTCTCCTACCTTCGTGTAGGACATATTCTAATCTCTTTTCTGTTTACAACTCTGATTCTACGCGGTTTTTTCAAAATTGCAAGAGTTCAAATATGTTTTCTCCGTTTTTCAAGCTTTTCACAAATTCAGCCTCTTGCTTTTGTGTATTTTGCACAATTTCAATGTAATGTTTTTGTAAAATACGACTATCTACAGCCTTCTGATTGCTTTTTCTGTAATCTCAATCTTTCTCTCTTTATAAAGGCGGCCTACTGCACGCTTAAACTCATTTTTGCTCATGCCTGTTTCACGGCGGATTACTTCCGGATTCGCTTTATCCGTAAACGGAAGCACGCCGTCAAAGCTGTCTATAATCCCAAGCAGCTTCTCCGCATCCTCGTCCATCTGAAGATATGCTTTCTGTCTGATTGCCAAATCCAGCTTACCGTCTGCCTTTATCGCTGTCACACGGGCGGTAATGATATCTCCCACTTTTATCTTTTTATCACCATAGAGCTGTTTCTTTGGAATCAGTCCGGAGTATCTGTCATCTACCGCAACAAACGCACCAAAATTATTACTGATTTCATACACTCGTCCCGTCACTTCCTGTTCTTTTCCGTAAGGGCTTCCTGTTTCCAGATAGTGATAAATCTTCATCGTTGCACACAATCTGCTGCTCTTATCAATATAAAGGGCTACCAGGCATTCATCCCCCGGTGCCACACGGCTTGTCTGCTCTTTAAATGGAAGAAGCAAATCCTTTTCCAGCCCCCAATCAAGGAAGGCTCCGATTTTTGTTACATCTGCAACTTTCAGCAGTGCTACCTGTCCCATCATTAAAAGAGGCGTTGTGGTAGTGGCTATCAGTCTGTCCGCAGAATCTTTATAGATAAATACTTCTACCTCATCACCAATTTGTGCATGTTCCGGCACTTGCTTTTTCGGAAGAAGCACACGTTCTTCTTCTGTACCGAGATACACACCGAATTCTACCTGTTTCACAATTTCCAGTACTTGTTTTTTTCCTAATTCAATCATGTCTTTCCGTCCTTTCTGTGTTTCCGTTCTGTTTTTCTTTATCATACTTGTATGACTATTACATGCTCATTTCTTATCCATTGCATCATTTCATCAATAACTGATTTCCACAACAGAGTATGGTTTTCCTTCCGGATCATTTAAACTCACAATATATTTGTTGTCTGCTTCATAATACAGTGGATAAAGTACGTCATCCAAAAACGCCTGCTTCTTATATTCTACACGCAGTCTTTTTACGCATACGTTTTCCGGCATCAGTTCCATTGCCATCTTGACATACTGACCATTATTCACATGATGATTCGTATCCAGATGGTGACGCATTACCTGAATTTCCGGTCTTGCTTCGCCCTCTCCCGGAAGTGCAATTTTTCTTGGGAGATATTCCATATCAATCTTTTCGCCTAATTCATATCTGTCGAGCATAATCTGTGGTGGCTGTACCGGTCTTTGCTTTTCTAAATCAAGCAATGTCCAAAGGGTATTTGCTTTTGCAATGGCATTCCCCTCTTCATCTTCCATCCAGAAATTACGCGAACCCATAAAGCCCCTGAAATCATACGGTGCCGTACATACCTTTACACGTTCTCCCATTTTGGGAAAACGTTCTACGTCTATCTGCCAGACATTAAGTACCCATGCCTGTTTCGTTTCTCTTAAGTAATCCACACCCAATCCTAAATCCTCGGAGTGAAACGTCGTACAATCCTGAAAATAATTCAGTAGACCTTCTAATGTAAGTTTTTGTGTTTCGTCCGTTTCACTGTAACGGATTCTGGTATTGAATGAATACATATTCCCCTCCAACATACATCGTACACATTTTAAGTACAAAAAAACTCAGCAGACATGGTCTACTGAGTTTCTAACAGGGCTACAAGGATTCGAACCTTGAGATGACGGAGTCAGAGTCCGTTGCCTTACCGTTTGGCGATAGCCCTATGTCTTAGCGACCTTTAGAGTATACCTCACTTTTTTAATCTTGGCAAGCCCTTTTTTTACTTTTTTTATTTTATTTTTTACACCTCAAACATCAGCTCTCCGTATGTCGGAATCGGCCACATTGCTTTATCAACAATCATTTCCAATTCGTCCGCCGGTGTACGAAGTGCCTCCATTGCAGGCATAACAGTATCTTTGTAGAAAAATGCCTGTTCTTTTGCATTTGTGATTCTTCCGGCTTCTTTTTCACAAGTTTCCAGCTGTTTTAACGCACTCTGCATTCTCGCAAGCTTTTCAGATGCTTCTTTTAACAGTTCAATCTGTACGCTTGCATCTACGCCGGCTCCTTTTACCGCAACGACAGTATCTGCAAGACACTTGGTATATTTTACAACTGCCGGAATAATTTTCTTTCCTGCCATATCAATCATTGTCAATGCTTCGATATTAATTGTTTTGGCATATGTTTCATAAATAATTTCTTCTCTGGATTCCAGCTCGACTTTTGTGAAAATACCAAATTTTTCAAACAGTGCTACTGCTTTATCCGTTGTCAGAGTCTCTGCGGCCTCAATCATAGACTTGATATTTGGTAAGCCTCTCTTTGCTGCTTCAGCAACCCATTCTTCAGAATAGCCATTACCGTTAAAGATAATTCTCTGATGCTTTGTCATGTACTCCTTGATAATGTCATGAACTTCCATATCGAAGTTATCTGCATTTTCCAGTCTGTCGGCAGCTTCACAAAAAGCTTCTGCCACGATGGCATTTAATGTGGTATTTGCACTGGCTATGGAATCCGCAGCTCCTACCATACGGAACTCAAATTTATTACCTGTAAATGCAAACGGTGAAGTTCTGTTTCTGTCCGTTGCATCTTTTTCAAAATCAGGAAGCGTGGACACACCTGTCTCCAGTTTTCCGCTTTCTTTCAGCTTCTTTGCATCTCCCGTTTCAATCAGCTGTTTTACCACATCTTCCAGCTGTTCGCCAAGGAAAATGGAAATAATCGCCGGTGGTGCTTCATCCGCACCAAGTCTGTGGTCATTTCCTACGTCCGCTGCACTCTGGCGGAGTAAGTCCGCATGGTTATCTACTGCTTTCATCACACAGGCAAGTACAAATAAGAAGCGGATATTTTTGTTTGGTGTATCACCCGGATCAAGCAAATTGACACCAGTGTCAGTTGTAAGTGACCAGTTATCGTGTTTACCGGAGCCGTTTACACCTGCATATGGTTTTTCATGAAGGAGACAACGAAGGTCATGTTTATAAGCAACTCTTTTCATTGCTTCCATTACAAGCTGATTATGGTCTCCTGCAATATTGGCAGTTTCATAAATCGGTGCCAGTTCATGCTGTGCCGGAGCCGCTTCATTATGCTGTGTCTTTGCAGTCACGCCAAGCTTCCAAAGCTCTGTATTCAAATCCTTCATATATGCGCCGACACGCTCTTTGATAACACCAAAGTAATGATCTTCCATCTCCTGTCCTTTTGGTGCAGGTGCGCCAAACAATGTACGGCCCGCAAACATCAGGTCTTCTCTCTGCATATATAAATCTTTATCTACAAGGAAGTATTCCTGTTCTGCCCCAACAGAAGGGACTACTTTCTGTGCTTCTGTATCACCGAATAATCTCACAATTCTCATTGCCTGTTCGGACAGTGCTTCCATAGAACGGAGAAGCGGTGTCTTTTTATCCAGCGCTTCACCTGTATAAGAGCAGAATGCTGTCGGAATGCAAAGTGTCAGACCGCATGCAGATTCTTTCAAAAAGGCAGGACTTGTAATATCCCATGCTGTATAGCCTCTTGCTTCAAATGTTGCACGAAGTCCGCCCGATGGAAAAGATGATGCATCCGGTTCACCTTTAATCAGCTCTTTCCCGGAAAACTCTGTAATCATTTTTCCGTCTTCATCCGGATGTGTTACAAATGCATCATGTTTTTCTGCTGTGATTCCTGTTAATGGCTGGAACCAATGGGTATAATGGGTTGCACCGTTTTCAACAGCCCAATCCTTCATTTCCTTTGCTACGACATTTGCTGTCGCCATAGACAGTTCTCCGCCGAGAGTCATCACCTTTTTTACTTCTTTATACACATTCTTCGGAAGTCTTTCTCTCATTTTGCCAAGACTAAATACGTTCTGGCCAAACATTTCCTCAATTGTCACTACATTGTTCATCTCTTTGCTCTTCCTCCTTTGCCACACGTAATAAATCATACTGCTGTGGCACTTCACTCAGCTTCAGATAAAGCTCCTGCTGCGGATGTGGTGCCGAATCAACATGTGCACCTTCGCTATCAAACATATCTTCCACTACTACAGGCACATTTCTTCCGTCAGGTTTCATGATTTCTATTGTATCACCTACGCAGAACTTGTTACGCTGTGTGATTTTTGCATATCCACGCTCATCAATTTCTTCTATGATTCCTAAATAAATATACTCATTAATATATGTATTGGAATCATAAATCTGTGTATTTTCATCCGGCTTTCCAAAATAGAATCCGGTTGTAAACTGTCTGTAAGTACATTTTGAAATTTCTTCTTTATACCAGCCCATATTAGCCCGGTACTTTTCTTCCGATTCCAAAAAATCATCTATCGCTTTGCGATATGTTCTCGCTACGGTAGCCACATAAAGAGCTGTCTTCATACGACCTTCTATTTTCAAGCTATCGATTCCTGCATCCATAATTTCCGGAATATATTCTATCATGCACAAATCTTTGGAATTGAAAATATATGTCCCACGTTCATTTTCATATACCGGCAAATATTCGCCCGGTCTTTTCTCTTCTACAACCGCATATTTCCATCTGCAAGGATGGGTACATGCACCTTTGTTTGCATCTCTTCCCGTAAAATAATTGCTCAGAAGGCATCTTCCTGAATAAGAAATGCACATCGCTCCATGAATAAACGATTCGATTTCCATATCCTCCGGAATCTTTTCCCTGATTTCTTTGATTTCACGCAAGGACAATTCTCTGGCTGATACAACTCTCTTTGCTCCTTGTTCATACCAGAACTGATATGTCATATAATTTGTATTATTAGCCTGAGTGGAAATATGAATTTCTATTTCAGGACATTCCTGCTTTGCAATGGTAAACATCCCTGGATCTGAAATAATAAGCGCATCCGGTTTTATTTCTTTTAATTCACGGAAATAGTTTCTTGCTCCGTCAAGGTCATAATTGTGTGCAAGAATATTTGCAGTCACATACACTTTTACACCTCTTTCATGGGCAAAAGCAATCCCTTGTTCCATCTCTTCTAAAGAAAAGTTTTTCGCTTTTGCGCGTAGCCCAAAGGCTTCTCCACCAATGTATACCGCATCCGCACCAAATATAACAGCTGTTTTTAATACTTCCAAGCTACTTGCCGGAATCAACAATTCAACATTTCTCATAATTTCCTCTTTTTCTACTGCTTCACACTTAATGTCACACCATCTCCTACCGGCAAAATCACCGTCTGAAGCTGCGGATGATGTTTTAATTCATACAAGTATTCTCTCATACGGGAGTGTATCGTTCTGTCTCTTCGCGTTACGGCATAGCGTGATTCAATAATATCCCCTTCCTGCAATACGTTATCTGAAACAAGCAGTCCTCCTTTTGGAAGGAGCCGTAATACATCCGGCAGAAAATTAATATACTGTCCTTTTGCCGCATCCATAAAAATCATATCATACGGGCCTTCCAGACGTTTTAAAATTTCTATCGCATCACCTTCCAAGAGTTCAATCTCATTTTCTTTTCCGGCTCTTTTAAAATTCTCTCTTGCGATAGGAATTCTCTTCTCATATTTTTCGATTGTGGTAATATGACAGTTCTCCGAATACTCATTCATCAATAACGCAGAAAAACCAATCGCGCAACCGACTTCCAGGATAGATGCCGGCTTATGCATTGCTAACAAGAATTTTAAAAGGCTCTGCATTTCCGTCCTGATAATGGGCACATTGGTTTCTTTTGCTTCTTTTTCTATTTGATTCAAAAATGGAGTATTGCCTGTATCAAAGCTATTGATAAAGGCGGTCATCCGTTCATCAATTATCATCCGTTTCTCCCTCGGCATTATCGGCTGCCATAATTATCAGCATTTCATCTGCGGTCATAGATGTATTCAGCTCATAAGAGCCCGGAACCAATTTGTCCTTCTGCTCGGAAAGGAGATATTGTACATAAAACAAATCTTTATCGCGGATAAGCCCAAATTCTTCCAAGGCCTCCGCAACCTGTTTTGGTTTGGTTTCTTCTGTGAGTGTTACCGTATAATTAACGCCGGGATCTCCTGTCATCGGCTCCTCCGTAAATACACGGAATCCAAAATCATATGCTGTTTTTGCAAATTCAAATGCATGAATAATGATATAGGCTGCTATTGCTACTTTTACTACTGTAGTGGCAACCGAAATAACCAAATCTTTAATCTTATAAGCCGTTGACTTTTTCATGTAATATAGCTCCTTTAAAACAGCTTCTCTGTTTCGTTACTACCGTTCTTTTCTGATAATACCTAATGTAATCCCAGTCTTTCATGGATTTCCTTCTGAATCTCCTGATACATACGTGCCAGTGCAAGCTCTGCACTCAAATAACGGTCCACAAGCGGATTCGCACAAAGTGATGCATAATTCATTTCAAACTCTTCCATCTTCTGAAGCAGTTCTTCTCCATGATAGTTTTGTTGTATTTCCAAATTTTTATGACGATAATCGTCAATTTGTCTCTCAAGCTCCGGCTCTTCTTTCAACCGTTCTTTTTGAATCGCATAATTCTGATAGATTTCTGTCTGCGCAATTGTTTCTATAAAACTGCGCAGACTTTTTTCCATATTTTCATCCAGTCGTATCATATAAGTCATTTCCGGTTCTACCGGTCTCCATCTCTAGATTTCCATAATAATCGGCATAATCATCGGGCTTCTCTTCGTTCTCTTCCAGATAAAATCTGCCAATTCATCTCTTATACAATTCTTAATCCTTCCCCAATCGGATATTCCTTTATCAAGACACTTTTCTACTGCACCATAAACCACCTGTTGAGCTTCATCCATCAGCTCATCCGACTCACGCACATACACAAAACCGCGTGATATGATTTCCGGTCCTGCCATCAACTGGTTTGAACCTTTCTCCAGTGCAAGCACCACAATCATGATACCGTTCTCAGCAAGATGCTGTCTGTCCCGCAAAACAATATTTCCAACATCACCTACGCCCAGACCATCTACCATGATATTTCCAACAGGTACTTTTCCTGTTACTTCTGCCGCTTCTTCATCCAGTTCCAGCACATCTCCCGATCTCAAAAGGAAAATATTTTCTTTTGGAACCCCCAAAGACTGTGCCAGCTTCGCCTGTGCTTTCAAATGCTTGTATTCACCATGAATCGGAATCGCATACTTCGGCTGTACGAGGTTATAAATCAGCTTGATTTCTTCCTGACAGGCATGTCCCGAAACATGTGTATCCTGGAAAATAACATCTGCACCTTTTCTAAGCAACTCGTTTATCACTTTTGTCACGGCTTTCTCATTTCCCGGAATCGGATGTGATGAGAAAATTACCGTATCACTTGGTCCGATAGAAATTTTACGATGCGTACTGCTCGCCATACGGCTAAGTGCCGCCATACTTTCTCCCTGACTTCCGGTTGTAATAATAACCGTCTTTTCATCCGGATAATTTTTAAGCTGTTCTGTATTAATCAGTGTGTTTTCCGGTATCTGAAGGCAGTCAAGCTTTGTTGCCGTGTCTATAATATTGACCATGCTGCGTCCTTCAACCACTACTTTTCTGCCAAATTTATATGCAGAATTAATAATCTGCTGTACTCTGTCTACATTTGACGCAAAAGTCGCAATGATAATTCTCGTATCTTTATGCTCTTCAAAGATATTATCAAAGGTTGGTCCCAATGTTTTTTCCGATGCTGTAAAGCCCGGTCTTTCTGCATTGGTAGAATCGCACATAAGTGCCAAAACGCCCTTTTTTCCAAGCTCTGCAAATCTCTGTAAATCAATCGCATCGCCAAAAACAGGAGTATAATCCACTTTAAAGTCACCGGTATGCACGATAGTTCCTGCCGGTGAATAAATCGCAAGTGCTGCAGCATCTACAATACTATGATTTGTCTTGATAAATTCTATTCTGAAATCATTCAACGTAATGTACTGCCCGAAAGAAATAACCTTACGTCGGATATTTCCAAGCAGATTGTGCTCACTTAGCTTATGTTCAATAATTCCCATCGTTAATCGGGTCGCATAAATCGGGGCCGGAATTTCTTTTAAAACATATGGCAATGCCCCAATATGGTCCTCATGACCATGGGTAATAATAAACCCTTTAATTTTCTCATAATTATCTTTCAAATAAGAAACGTCCGGAATTACCAAATCAATTCCAAGCATATCGTCTGCGGGGAAAGATAACCCGCAGTCTACTACAATAATACTGTCTCCGTACTCAAAGGCAGTAATGTTCATTCCAATCTCTTCCAATCCACCAAGGGGTATAATTTTCAATTTGGAAGAGTTCACAATATTCTCGCTCAAAAGCAAACTCCTTTTCTGAGACTACTCCGAGACAAACTCTATATCGTCCAACATTTTTTCAAAAACGTCAGCAACAGCTTCCATTTCATTATCATCGGACACGATTTCATAGATTGCTTCTGCATCTTCCGGTCCTGATAAATCTTTCAAAATAAGAGCGTCTCCGTCCCCATCTTCCATATCAGTTACTAAAATATAATCTGTTCCGCCAATTCTGGTCTGCTCTAAAACAAAAAAATCCACTGTCTCCGTATCACTTAATGCAAATTTAATCTTTTCCACGTTATTACCTCGTTTATATTTCCTCTTTTCTTTGCATCGCAAGATAATCAAGATATCCCTGCAGAATAAATGTCGCCGCAATCTTATCCACATGGTCTTTGCGGTGTTCACGTCTGATTCCTGCTTCCATCATTGCCTTATCTGCCGCTACCGTCGTAAGCCGCTCATCCCAAAGCGTCACTTTAAGTCCCGTTCTTCTTTCCAGCTTTTCTTTAAATTCCGCTGAAAGTTCTGAGCGTACGCCCACAGTTGCATTCATGTTTTTCGGATCACCAAGTACGATTTCAGAAACCTCATATTCCTGAATCATCTCCTCTATCTGTGCCAGCGTTTGTCGCAACTTGTTTTCTTCTTTTCTCCGGATAATAGTAATCCCCTGCGCGGTTAATAATAGCGGATCGCTAATCGCAACTCCTACCGTTTTGGACCCAAAGTCCAAGCCCATAATACGCATACGGGCACCTCCTATCTCCAGTTATTACTCTTAATGTACTGTTCTAATAATTCTTCTACCAGTTCATCTCTTTCCACCTTCATAATAAGGCTTCTTGCTCCCTGATGGTTTGTAATATAAGTAGGATCACCGGACATAATATAACCCACAATCTGATTTACCGGATTATAGCCTTTCTCTGTAAGCGCATGATAAACCGTATCCAAAATAATTTTTACGCCGTTTTCCGGTTCTGCTTCTACTTTAAAAAATTGAGTGTTTCCTAATTCTGCCATCTTTCTGTTCCCCATATATCTTTTATATTGTTTTGCATTTGTAACACATTTCGCAAAATATGGACAAGTATACCATTCTTTATAATACCTTATCTTATGCCAAATTTCAAGAATATCAGTTCGGGTTATTCCTGCGCCAATTTGCTATTTCTTGCATTTCTCCCATTTTTTCAAGCATTCCCCTCACAGTCCGTTCTATACAGCTTTATATTTCCAATATATCGTCCTGTAAAAAGCCTTTTACTGTTCCGCCCGTAATTTGTCCGGACAGATTTTCTGCTGTTTCTTTTGCTATCATAACATACTTATCCGTATGTCCTATCTGATATAATCTTCCCTGTATTTCTTTTGTTTCTTCAAACAATACGTTTACAGTTTGTCCCACAAAGCTTTCTCGATAATTTTTTGCATTTTGTTCATCCAGTTTTAAAAGCACCGCACTTCTTTGTTTCTTTATCGCTTCATCTACTTGGTCTTTTCTTGCTGCTGCCACAGTTCCCTGTCGCTTGGAATACGGAAAGACATGTGTTTCATAAAAACATATTTTTTCTAAAAATGCCTTTGTCTGTGCAAATTCCTCTTCTGTCTCGCCCGGAAAGCCTGTAATCACATCAGTTGTAATTGCCGGATTATCAAAATACGCTCTCAAAAGCTGTACTTTTTCGTAGTATTCTTCCGTCGTATAATGCCTGTTCATTCTTTTTAGTGTCTCATCGCAACCACTTTGAAGCGACAAATGGAAGTGCGCGCAAAGCTTCGTAATTCCAAGCATTCCTTCTACAAATTCTTTTGTAATAATACGTGGTTCTAAAGAGCCCAGACGGATTCTTTCCAGCCCATCTATTTCATTTAGCTTTTGCATTAGTAAAAGCAGCCTCTTATGATCAAACGGCTCGAGTCCCACAGGATTTTTCTTTCCGTCAAAATCCATTCCGTAAGAACTGATATGAATTCCGGTCAAAACGACTTCCCTATAACCGTTTTTTACAAGCCCTTTTACTTCCGCAATTATATCTTCTTCCTGTCTGCTTCGTACCCTGCCCCTTGCATAAGGTATGATGCAGTAAGAACAAAACTGGTTGCATCCATCCTGAATTTTTATATAGGCCCGGGTGTGCTCAGTCGTTGTCTTTAAGGTCATTTCCTCATACTCATCGGTATGGTTGATATCTATGACAGTCGTGTCATTTAATGTCTTTTGCTGTAGTTTGATTTCAGGAGAAGCGTTTTCCTCACTTCCCTGAAAATCCCTGTCAGTCTCTGCGCACAAACCCATATATTCCTGCAGAATCGTAACCACATCTTTTTTACGATTATTTCCAATAATCAAATCTACTGCTTCATCTGACTTTACTTTATCCGTTCCGGTCTGGGCATAACAGCCCGTTGCTACAATAATCGCTTTCGGATTACGCTTCTTAGCCTGATGAAGCATCTGACGGCTCTTCCTGTCTGCCATATTGGTCACAGAACAGGTATTAACAATATAAATGTCTGCCATTTCATCAAAAGGCACAATAAGAAAACCGCTTTCCTGCAGTTTTTGCCCCATAACATCCAATTCATATGAATTTACTTTGCAGCCCAAATTGTGTAATGCTACTTTTTTCATTATTTTCTCCGAGATTTTTGTACCCTTTTAGCATTGACTTTTAGCTCATCTGGACTTAGACTTAATCTAATGGTAGAAACCAAACACCCAAAGGAGGCATATTCAATGAAAACAGTACAGATTTGTTTAAACTCTATCGATAAGGTTAAATCTTTTGTAAATGATATTACAAAATTTGATTATGATTTTGATTTAGTATCCGGAAGATATGTAATCGATGCAAAATCTATCATGGGTATTTTCTCCCTTGATTTATCTAAGCCAATCGATTTAAATATCCATGCAGAAGATGATGCTGATAAAGTTATGGAAGTATTAAAACCATACATGGTTTAATGCTTATCAGACATTGATAGAAAAAGTGTTGCCACAACTCTTAGAGTTGTGGCATTTCTTTTGTCTGAGCATTCTGTTTCTGTCTGCGGCGCTTTTATTCTAAGCCACTCTTTATCTGACAATAATCACTTCATCCGTATCAAGTGCTGTCTGCACAAGCTCATCAATCTTTTCTTCCAAATGTGTTTCATGCTTTTTAATAATCGCAAGACTCGGTTTTGTAACCGGATGCTTTGCTACAAAAATCGTACAGCAATCTTCAAACGGAAGAATGGATGTCTCATAAGTTCCAATCTTTTCAGAAATTTCAATAATATCTTTTTTGTCAAAACCGATAAGCGGTCTGTAAACAGGAAGTGTACACACTTCGTTTGTTACCGCCAAAGAGTGCATTGTCTGGGATGCCACCTGACCAATGGATTCCCCTGTAATTAATCCAATGCATTCTGTCTCCTTCGCTATCATTTCCGCAATCTTCATCATATAGCGGCGCATGATAATCGTCAGTTCATCGTGAGGACATTTTTCATAAATATACATCTGAATATCTGTAAAATTGATTACATGAAGATAAATCGGTCCCGCATATTTTGCCACTTCTTTTGCAAGATCCACCACCTTCTGTTTTGCACGTTCACTCGTATATGGTGGTGCATGGAAATATACCGCATCAATTTTAACACCACGTTTTGCAATCATATACCCCGCAACAGGAGAATCGATACCGCCGGATAAAAGAAGCATCGCTTTCCCTGCTGTTCCAATCGGCATTCCTCCCGGTCCCGGAACAACAATAGAATATACATAAATATGTTCTCTGATTTCCACCGAAAGCAGTACATCCGGATTATGTACATCCACGCTGATTTCAGGGAATGCATCCAGAATCATTCCGCCCAGTGCCTGGTTGATTTCCATGGAAGTAAGAGGATAGTTTTTACGTGCTCTTCTGGCATTTACTTTAAACGTAATCTTTTTATCCGGATAAGCTTCATCCATATATTTTACGATATCTTTTCCCAGCTTTTCAAAGCCTTCATCTTCTAACTGAATCATTGGGCAAATATGAGAGATACCGAATACGCGGCTTAAGTTTTCAACCACCTCGTCATAATCATAATAATCCGATACTACATCTACATAGATACGTCCCTGTTCTTTTCTGATGGAAAACTCACCATCACAACGCTTCAGCGCATATTTCATCTGCTGCACAAGTGCATCTTCAAAAATGTATCTGTTGCGCCCCTTTACTCCAATTTCTGCATATTTAATCAAAAACGCTTTAAAAGTCATTTGTATGTCCTTTCTGTTTTCCTCTGCTTTCTTTGCTCTCCCAAAGAAGCCTTACATGTCCAAGCCGCTTATATGCTCTTTGCCCTAATGTCTCGAATACTTTCTCAGCACAGGAACGATTTCCCTTAGTGCCTGCAAAGTATACTCTATTTCTTCCATAGTTGTAAAGACAGAAAAGCTAAATCGGATCGTAGAATCCAGCAAATGCTTCTCCACACCAATCGCTTTTAATGTTTCAGAGGTCTGTGGATGGTTAGAAGCGCATGCACTTCCTGCCGATACACAGATTCCTTTATCCTCCAGGGCATGAAGGAGAACCTCGCTTCGCACTCCTGCAAAAGAAACACTTACCACATGACAGGAAGTGTCTTTTCCGGATTTTCCGTTTACCGTAATTCCTTCCATCAGGGAAACTCCCTGTACAAAGGTTTCTCTGATTTTATAAATATATTCTACATCCGCTTCCAAACCTGAATATATCATCTGGGTTGCCAGTCCAAGTCCTGCGATTGCCGGAACATTTTCCGTACCGGAACGCATTCCTTTCTGCTGACCTCCGCCATAATTAATCGGCAGAATTTTTACCTTTTCGCCCACATACAAAAAACCAATCCCCTTCGGTCCATGTATCTTATGTGCACTTACAGATAATAAATCCACCATCATTTTTTTCGGCCAGATGCGGCATTTTCCAAATCCCTGAACTGCATCCACATGGAATAAGCAACGCGGATTCATGGATTTAATGAGTACACCTGCTTCCGCAATCGGCTGAACTGCACCAATTTCGTTATTCGTATGCATAACAGAAACAAGAATCGTATCTCTGCGCATTGCTGCTTTCAAATCTTCAAGGCGAATCTGTCCATACTTATCCACCGGAAGATAGGTCACTTCAAAACCTTGTTTTTCCAAATATTTCATCGTTTCGAGCACTGCCGGATGTTCAATCCTTGTCGTAATAAGATGCATTCCCGCCCGTTTGTTTGCCATAGCACAGCCAATAATCGCAAGATTATCCGCTTCTGTTCCACCGGAAGTAAAATATATTTCTTTCTCCTGCACCTTCAATACTTTTGCAATCTGTTCTTTGGCTTTCTTTATGTAATTCTCCCCATCTACTCCTTTAAAATGAAGACTGGACGGGTTTCCGTAATCTTCCAACATGACTTTCGTCATAAGCTCTGCTACTTCAGGAAACACCTTCGTCGTAGCCGAATTATCCAAATAAACTTCCATCAATACCTCTTTCTAATTGCTGGTGATGATTTTTCTTCTATCATTTTCTTCCTTCTGTCTTCTTTTTTCTTCTGTCTTCTTTCTTCCTTCCTGCCAAGACAACTTGTTTTATCTGTCGCTTTATCCAGTCACAGATTATTGCATTTAAAACATCACCATCAGTTTGTTTTTACTCTACTGTATCCATATTATATGCATATTTTGAAAAAATGTAGCATAATCTATGCTCACTTTCATTTCTTACGTTTCCAAATGATACATGAGCCACGCAATGGTTGTAAAACCGGCTGTCTCCGTCCGAAGAATTCTCTTTCCGAGAGAAATCGGTACAATGCCTGCTTCGAATGCTTTTGCAACTTCCGCTTCATCAAAGCCGCCTTCCGGTCCGATAAAAATTGCAACTTCATCACCCACCCTGACACTTTCAATCAACTTCTTTGTTTCGGTCATTGCTTCTGCCGCCTGCATTTCATACGGAATCAGCTTAAGATTCATTTCTTTTGCATATTCTACCGCCTGTGCAAAGCTCATCACATCTTTAATCTGAGGAATCACACGACGCTTGCTCTGTTTTGCTGCCGCCTCAGCTATTCCCTGCCAACGCTGAATCTTGCTTTTCTGTTTTTTCTCATCCAATTTGACTACACAGCGTTTACAGGATACTGGAATAATCTCATACGCCCCAAGCTCTACTGCCTTTTGAATAATCAGCTCCATCTTATCCGCTTTAGGCAGCCCCTGGAATAAATATATTTTTGCAGGAAGCTCCAGTCCGTCTTCTTTCACAAAACGAAGTTCGCAGACTACCATATCTTCTTCAAAGGAACTGATGGCACAGCGGTATTCCTTTTGGTCGATACCATTACTCACCGCAATTTCTTCGCCAATCTTCATGCGAAGAACATTTTTAATATGATTGACATCTGTTCCTGTGATAATCACTCTATTCTGTTGTATCTGTGACGGTTCTACAAAAAATTGATACATGCTTTCTCCTGTTAATTATTCCATGTTGCCACGACTATCCATTCTTTCGTGTTATCCCTCTTACCTGTTCTCCCGTGCGGTCACAGCCATTCTTTCTTGCTGTTACAGTTATCCATTCTTTCTTGCTATTGCAGTTATCCATTCTTTCTTGCTGTCACACTCACCCATTCCCCTTGATAAGTCACTTCAAGAATTTCAAGTCCTGCTGCCGCAACAGCATCTCTCACAGTCTGCTCTTTGTCATCGATAATACCACTTGTGATATAAATCCCGCCCGGCTTTAACTGATTTACAATCACAGGTGTTAGCGGTACAAGCACATCTGCCAGAATATTTGCTACTACAATATCATAGCACTCATATCCGGCTTTATCCTGCACTTCTTTTTCTGTAATGATATTTCCAATCATCATATCAAAAAGAGCCGGATCAATATGATTTGCTTCCAGATTTTCTTCTACCGCAGGAACCGCACATGGATCAAGGTCCGTTCCCACTACTTTTTTTGCACCATACATGAGTGCTAAAATACCAAGAATACCACTACCGGTACCTACGTCCAGAAGTATGGTTTCGTCTGTCAGATATTTTTTTATCTGACGAATACAAAGCTGTGTAGTCTCATGCATACCGGTTCCGAAAGCTGTCCCCGGATCAATATGAAGAATCATTTTGTCCTTATCTTCTTCTTTTACCTCTTCCCAGGACGGAATCACAAGGAGCTCATCAATATAAAACTGGTGGAAATACTGCTTCCAGTTATTAATCCAGTCAATATCTTCGGTTTCATCCACTTCTACCGTACCTTCACCGATATCCATAAACTGCTGAAGGTCTGTAAGCTCTGCTTTTACACTTTCCCAAATCGCTTCTTTCGTAGTCTCTTCGCCGTTCAGCATCAGCTTGCCGTCATCCGTTTCTTCTACAAAGAAGCTAAGATATGCCACACCATCATCCTCCGGTCCGTCCGGCAGAATGTCCACAAACATCTGCTCCTTTTCCCACGCAGTAAGCGGTATTTTATCTTCAATCTGAGCACCCTCAAATCCAATATCATATAAGGTACTGATAATAATATCCTCTGCTTCTGTAATTGTTTTCACTTTAAATTTAGTCCATTTCATGTATTTTACTCTCCTTTTATACTCTTGCCTTCTACGTGATGCTTACCGATGCTGTTATCAGTATAGCCATATCTTTAGATGGTGCATTACATAGTGTATTTATATTGGGCATTTATACGGTGCATTTATATGGTGCATTACATATAATTCTGTACTTTTCTCATTTTTCTCCGTTACCCTTTCACATCTACTCTCAATAGATACAGAGAAATATCTAATTTTCGTTATCTTATCTGTCACCTTTCTCTCGCAAATCTTTGGTTGTACAGAGAAATATCTAATTTCTGCTATCTTATCTGTCACCTTTCTCTCGCAAATCTTTGATTGTACAGAGAAATTCTTATTTTCACGCCTTTTTATCTGTCGCTTTCGTATTAACTCATTCTAAAGCAGGCGGAGAATTGTTCTTTTTCTAGCGTTTTCTCTGTCCTCCCCTGCTTTCCCACGCCTCCCGAGCTCAATCAAGGCAGAGATTTTCTCACATTTCCTATCTTTATCTGTATCTCCTATATAAATTTGTATCTCTTAGGTAAATCTATATCTCCTAAATAAATCTGCATCTCTTAGATAACAAGTTCTATGTCCTTTTAGAATTTACCACAAAACACGAAAGTTTTAAAGCGTGCCGCCAAAAAAGAGCTATGTTTTCTACCACATTAAAATAATTTCAAAAAACTATTGACATGCCGTCTGTATGATTGTATTATGCACTTAATACAGTAACACACAGTAGTGTTTCTTGCCTGTCACGCTAATCACGAGCAATTGTAATCATGGTCAATTGTAATTACAGTAAATTGTAATCTCAGCCAATTGCTATCTCAACCAATTGCTATACACGCCGGAAACATCGCTGTAATCTAATTACTGTATCTGGGAATTCTTTCGGGGCTAACATAAACGTTACCCGAATACATTATTAACGTGCCGGCACCTGCCATGATGTAGGTGGGATACCTATCGTCAAATCAATCGCACTTTTGCATCAATATCAGACAGACGGTGGCCTCTACACAAATGGCAGTGTAGCTGTAACAGAAAGGAGCAAGTATATGGCATGGAATTTAACATCCGATAGGCCTGTGTTTATTCAGATTATTGAAAAACTTAAATTAGACATTATTACAGGTGTGTATAAGCCTGGTGATAAATTACCGTCTGTCAGAGATTTAGCAGGAGAAGCTGCTGTAAATCCAAATACAATGCAGCGTGCTTTTTCTGAGCTGGAACGCGACGGTTTAGTTTACACCATGCGAACAAGTGGGAGATTCATTACGGAGGATATAACGATGATTCAAGGTTTAAAAGAACAGATGGCTATAAATGCCATTGCTGAATTTTTAAGCAATATGGAACGTCTTGGTTTCAATAAGGAAGATGCGATTTCTTTATTAAACGAGACAGTAAAGGAGGGAACTTCATGTGCACAATAGTATCATGTAAAGATTTAACAAAAAAATATGGCAAGAAAGTTGCTGTAAACAATCTTAATTTAGAAATAAAAAGCGGTCATATTATCGGACTTTTAGGCCCCAACGGAAGCGGCAAAACAACATTTATTAAAATATTAAACGGTCTGCTCACACCAACATCCGGCGAACTTTTGGTAAAACAGCTTCCTGTTGGTATCGAAAGCAAAAAAGTGATTTCTTATCTGCCGGATCAGACTTACTTAAATATGAACAAACGCGTAAAAGATGTCATTGACTATTTCCAGGCATTCTATGCTGACTTTGATTCCCAGAAGGCATATGCGATGCTGGCTGATTTACAAATCAATCCGGGTGACAGACTGAAAACCATGTCCAAAGGTACAAAGGAAAAAGTTCAGTTGATTCTTGTTATGAGCCGTAAAGCGGATTTATATGTATTGGATGAGCCAATCGCCGGTGTAGACCCTGCTGCCAGAGATTATATTCTCCGCACAATCTTAGGCAATTATGATTCTAGTGCTTCTATTTTGATTTCAACACACTTGATTTCTGATATTGAAAACATTTTGGATCAGGTTATTTTTATTAAAAACGGGGAAATTTGTTTGGATAAATCTGTTGACGACATCCGTATGGAAGAAAACAAATCCGTTGATGCGTTATTCAGGGAGGTATTTAAATGTTAGGTAAAGTATTAAAATATGAATTCAAAAACTCAGTTGCCGTAATGGGCATTTTCTATGCAGCGCTGGTTCTTTTTACTATCATGGGCTGCTTTGGACTGCACGGTTTACAGATAGACTCCAGTGCATCCACTCCGGCATCTGTTTGGTTTGGTGTTTTATTGGTTTTCTATTTTGTTGGTATGGTTGCCGTTAATGTAGTTTCATTCATCTATTTCTGTAAGAGCTACAGCACAACCATGTATTCCGCACAGGGATATTTAACCTTTACACTTCCGGTAAACCCAACAACTATTTACAGCGCAAAAGTAATTTGTGCTTTTATCTGGATGATGGTTACATTCATTCTTTCCGGTGTATCCCTGTTCCTGTTTATCTGGTCAGGACTCACTCCTGAAGCCATCATGGAATTCAAAACCCTTGACTGGGCAGCGCTTTCTCAGGAAATGTATATGGACTCCGGCATAACACTTGAGTATCTCATTTCATTAATGTGCATTTCCATGCCACTGAGCTTTTTATGGTACATCTTATTCATTTTTTCTTGCATCAGTGCCGGTCAGCTTGTAAACCGCAACCGTATGGTATGCTCCATCTTAACAGGTGTTATCATTTACACGATTATGGAAGCCGCAAACTTGGTTATTATGGCATTTACAGGATATTATGATTATATGGGACTCGTTATGGATTCATCCGTATCAGAAGAAGAATTAATGAACTCTATGCATAGCATGCTGAACTCCACTATGATTGGTAGTGTGATTGTACAGATTCTCTTCCTTATAGCACTCTGGTTCTTCTGTTGTTATATTAATAAAAAGAAATTGAATTTGGAGTAAGACAAATTACAATATCGAACATAGCAAAAGGCTCCCGAGTTGCTCGGGAGCCTTAGTTTTGTCTTCTCATTCTGCTCTTAAACCTCTTGCCACAACTGTACAGTCACCCTATTTCCTACTCTCTACTGTTAATTAACTTATTAACTGTTGTTTTGTAACTGTAGTCTTACTTTTTTCGTCTGTCTCTACTGTCAAAAAACTAGTAAAATATATTGTTTCGACTGGCGGCTCGCGCTTTTTCGCCATCTCTACAGTCTCAAAGCACAGGATATTTTCGCTTTTAACTGTACACATTCTCATTTCATCATTTTCTACAGTCCAAATCCCTGTAAGATTATGTCATTTCAACTGTACAATCTTTCTTCTTGCTTTTCTCTACGGTCCCGCCCTCTATAAACTATTCATTCTGGACTGTATGATCACTCTTTGTTCCAAGTTCTACAGTCCTCCAACCCACAAGATGTACCTTTTCAACTGTACAAACACACTTTTTTCAAATCTCTACTGTCCCAACACTCCTCAAGACAGTATCACTTCTTCTCCCCCCTAAAAAAGCACGCAAAAAAGCTCCGGCATATCACATCGCCGGAGCTTTTTGATTTTCAAATCTCTATATTCAACTAAAAAATCGTCTATATAATCTCTTAATCAATCTCTAAAAGAATTTCTTCTTTTTCTTCTTTCCATTTCCGCCATTACCGTCGCCTGTACCTGCAGAATCATCATTCTTCTTCTCTTCTGCTGCACGGTTTGCCGCATTTAAACTGTCGCCTGTGAGCTCGTCGAACTTACGGAGCAGTTCTTTTGCTTCGCTGGAAAGTTTCTCCGGTGTCTGGAGTACTAAGGTTACGTAGTGGTCACCACGAAGGTCTTTGTTGCGAAGAGATGGAACACCTTTGCCTTTTAAGCGTACCTTTGTATCGGTCTGTGTACCGGCTTTTACTTCATATGCCACTTTTCCATCTACAGTATCTACTAATACTTCACCGCCAAGTGCTGCCACAGCATAAGACATCGGTACTGTAGAATAGATGTTGTAGTCCTGACGCTGGAAAATAGGATGGCGTCCTACTACTACTTCTACTAATACGTCGCCTCTTGGACCGCCGTTTGTACCCGGTTCGCCAAGACCTGTCTTACGGATGCACTGACCGTTGTCGATACCTGCCGGTATATCCATTGCAAATTTCTTACGCATCGGAACAAAGCCTGATCCATGGCAATCGTTACATTTCTCACGGATAATCTTACCTGTACCACGGCAATCCGGACATGTCTGGATATTACGCACCGTTCCAAAGAAGGACTGGCTCGTCATGACTACCTGACCTTTACCGCCACACTTGGAACATGTTTCAGGACTTGTGCCCGGTTTAGCACCGCTACCGCGACAAGTACTACACTCTTCTTTTACTGTAAGCTCTAATTCTTTTGTACAGCCAAATACAGCTTCTTCAAAAGTAATTCTGACAGAAGTACGGATATTAGCACCCTGCATCGGACCATTATTAGCTTTGCCTCTTCCACGTCCACCACCAAAGATGTCGCCAAAGATATCGCCGAACATATCTGTAAAATCCATGCCGCTAAAATCAAAACCGCCGAATCCGCCGCCACCGCCCGGACCCTCAAATGCAGCATGACCATACTGATCATACTGTCTTCTCTTTTCCGGATCGCTAAGGACCGCATATGCCTCTGATGCTTCTTTGAATTTCTTCTCTGCATCAGCATCACCCGGATTGGTATCCGGGTGATATTTTTTGGCGAGAACTCTATATGCTTTTTTCAGTGCTGCGTCATCTGCGTTTTTGTCAACGCCCAACACCTCATAATAATCTCTTTTCTGCTCTGCCATGTTCATTTAGCCTTTCTTATACTTCTCTGAAGTCTCCATCTACAACGTCATCAGCTGTTGCATTTCCAGCATCTGCCTGACCTGTGAATCCGCTCATATCAGGGCCTGCACCTGCTGCTCCCTGAGCACCCTGCATATTTTCATACATCTTTGTGAAAAGTGCCTGTGCATCGTTCATAAGTTTTTCTTTTGCAGCTTTTAATGCATCTAAATCGCTGTCAGACATTTCCTGATCTTTTGTTCTTTCGAGGATATCTTTAACTGCTTTGATATCATCTTCTACAGTTGCTTTCTGCGAAGCGTCAATCTTGTCACCTACTTCGCCTAAAGCTTTTTCTGTCTGGAATACGAATGCGTCTGCATCGTTTCTTGTATCGATAGCTTCTTTACGTTTCTTATCCTGTGCTTCGAATTCTGCTGCTTCTTTAACAGCTTTTTCGATGTCTGCATCAGACATGTTAGAGCCTGCTGTAATTGTAATGTGCTGTTCTTTACCTGTTCCTAAATCTTTAGCAGATACGTTTACGATACCGTTTGCATCGATATCGAATGTTACTTCGATCTGTGGAACACCACGCATTGCCGGTGGAATACCATCTAATCTGAACTGTCCGAGAGATTTGTTATCTCTTGCAAACTGTCTTTCACCCTGTAATACGTTGATATCTACTGCCGTCTGGTTATCTGCTGCTGTAGAGAACACCTGACTCTTCTTTGTAGGAATTGTTGTATTTCTTTCAATAAGTCTTGTAGCTACGCCACCCATTGTTTCGATAGAAAGAGAAAGTGGAGTAACGTCCAGAAGAAGGATATCGCCTGCACCTGCATCGCCTGCTAATTTACCACCCTGGATACAAGCACCAAGTGCTACACATTCGTCCGGGTTTAAGGATTTGCTTGGTTCTTTGCCTGTAAGCTGTTTTACTTTGTCCTGTACTGCAGGAATACGTGTAGAACCACCTACCAGTAATACCTGACCAAGGTCAGCGTTTGTAAGACCTGCATCCTTCATAGCGTTCTGAACAGGAATAGCTGTTCTTTCTACAAGATCATGTGTTAATTCATCAAATTTAGCTCTTGTAAGGTTCATATCAAAGTGTTTTGGACCTTCTGCAGTCGCTGTGATGAATGGTAAGTTAATGTTTGTTGTTGTAGCAGAAGATAATTCTTTTTTCGCTTTTTCAGCCGCTTCACGCAATCTCTGAAGTGCCATCTTATCTGTAGATAAATCTACACCTTCTGCTTTTTTGAATTCAGCAATCATGTAATCTGTAATCTTCTGGTCGAAGTCATCACCACCAAGGTGTGTATCACCGTTTGTAGATAATACTTCGATAACGCCGTCACCGATTTCAATGATGGAAACGTCGAATGTACCACCACCTAAGTCGTATACCATGATTTTCTGTTCTTTTTCATTATCAAGACCGTAAGCAAGAGCTGCTGCTGTAGGCTCGTTGATGATACGTTTTACTTCAAGACCAGCAATTTTACCCGCGTCTTTTGTAGCCTGACGTTCAGCATCGTTGAAGTATGCAGGAACAGTAATAACTGCTTCTGTTACTTTTTCACCAAGATAGCTTTCTGCATCTGCTTTTAATTTCTGGAGAATCATAGCAGAAATTTCCTGTGGAGAATATTTCTTGTCATCGATTGCTCTCTTTTTGTCTGTACCCATATCTCTCTTAATGGAAGAGATTGTTTTTTCTGCATTTGTAACTGCCTGACGTTTTGCAGGTTCACCTACAAGTCTTTCACCTGTTTTTGTAAATGCTACAACAGATGGTGTTGTTCTTGCACCTTCTGTATTTGCGATAACAGTTGGTTTACCACCTTCCA
>SVFS01000107.1 GCA_015056725.1 Lachnospiraceae bacterium
ATAAATGGCATCGGTTGTCCATGTTTTACCGACCGTATATTTTATCTGTAATTCATCCAACATTGCCGTGAATACGGACATGTACTTTTCATTAACCGGAATTTCATCAGATGCAGGTGCGTAATGGTAACTGGTTCCCTCATCTCTCATTGCACTGTTTGGAATGATAATCGCACAATCATCAATGCTCTTTTCCAATACTCCACAGGTCCCGAAAATGATGATTTTCTCCGCGCCCATCTGATATACATCTTCCATCATTGCGGCAGATGCGGGTGCCCCGACATCCATCATAAAGAGGGCAATCTCTACACCTTTGTATACTGCTTTATAAATCGGTATTTTTCCGTTTGCTGTGGATGCAGATGCTATCTGCTCTACATCAAGACACGCAAGCATTCTCTCAAAAGTTTCTTTTGCATAGCATGTTACTGCCACTTTCGGCATTCCCTCTACCGCGTCCACTATACCATGTGGATTAATAACTGCTAATTTATTAGGGTCAAATTCTGTTAAAATCATAATGCACTCCTCCTATTCTTTGTCTGTATGGTATGCCAGTTCTGTAGGTAAATCCTCCCACAACTGTGGTCTTGTTTCATATTTCTGTAAGCATTCCAATACCTTTTCATCCGGATTCGGATAAACTGTATAATCATCCACTTCTCCCAATTCCGGTCGTATCGGAAAGGCAAGTCGCTCTTCTTCAATAGAAAACTGCGCATCCACTCCTTCTTTGTTTCCTCTGGCATCCAAGCGCACCCAAGAGTCGAGTTCTTTTATATATACCCCGACAAGTCCGTGATATATAAGAACAGGTGCTGTCTCGTCATCCAATATCAGTTTCTGATAACAAAATCCTGAAGGTATTGACTTACAACGCAACAAGGCCACTAGCAAATGCGATTTCGCAAAACAAATTCCATGACCGGCTTGTAATACTTCCGATGCCAAGCAAGTAATTAATTCCTCGCCGGCATCTGCAGAATGTGATATCTGATCTCTTACAAATTCATATGCCGCCTTGATATAGGCAAGTTCATCTTCTGCCTGTGAAAATAACGAATCGGATAGGTTTTTGATTGCTTCATTATCATAATCAATTACTTTATCTAATGCTAAATATTTATTAATTTCCTCTGTATATGGTGTTGCTTTCATTCCCTTCCCCTCACAATTCAATTCGATATATATCTGCCTGCTCACCTTCAAATTCAAAACTGCGTTCATATACTCCACCGTTTTTCGCAATCGTTTTGACAGATGGTGCATTGTCCCTTTCTACAGACAGATGTACTTCCGATAGTCCGGCTTCTTTTGCCACTAAGAGCACCTGTCTTAGCATTTCGGTTGCATAACCTTTTTGTCTTTCAGATGGACGTACACTGTATCCGCTGTTTCCAAAGTCCTTCAAGAAATCATTCAGTGTATGACGCAAATCAATAATTCCCACGATTTCATTCTTTTCATCACATGCAAAAAATGTATCCGTCACTACCCAGGTAGGACTGACCGTCTCCGGAGATTCGTTAGCCTTTATTGATGCCAGCCATTCCTCATAAGATTCTGTTTTGTCTAAAAGTTCACTACCATTAATAATTAGCTCTCCATTATCAAAATGTTCCTGACGGTATGCTAATGCTTTTTCTCTATGTTCTAATGTCGGTCTTATTAATCGAATCATAATGCTACCTCTCTAAATTTCTCTAATCTATAATGTCCTTCATCATCTAATTCCTTAATTCCATTTTTAAAATCATAACCAAGCTTTCTGTAAAACTCTGTGGCAGTAATGGATGCCGGAATCTCAATTCTGCTTGCCCTTGTGAACAGTTCATCACTCTCGAGAGTCCGGATAATCTGTCTTCCCACACCTTTTCCATGAAGTTCGGGCTGTACAAAAATAGTCAGAAGAATGCTCTCCGTTTCACTTCCCCAGAAACTTGAAATCGCACCGACTCCCACAATCTGTCCCTTCCATTCGAATACATACATATGGGCATAACTTGCGGTTTGCAATATTTTTTCTGCAGTAAATACATTCGCTAACTGCTTCATTACATCCAAACCGTAATCCTTACTGTTAACCTCCAGGAAATTTCTCACCACCAGTTTACTGACCTCTTCTGCGTCTGCTTCAGCGATTCTTCGTGCACTTACGCAGGATTTCTCATACTCTACCAGTGTCATATTCTCGTTAATATCATGTTCATCACCAATTCTGACAAATCCACATTTCTCATACAAATGGCAATTGCCGGGCTCTTGTTTGATAGTATCCAGCATCCAAGTAAGGGTGTCAGGATATTTTTCAAACACTTTTTGAATCACCTTCTGTGCAATTCCTTTTCCCCGGAATGCGGAAATTACAAAAATCGGGGATATCCATTTTATATTTTCAACAAGTACTCCCTTATTATGATGTCGGATTCGGACACCTCCTACCGCTTCACCTTCAAATTTAATAATGTAAAAATCAGACTTCGGATGGTCCATAATTTTCCATCGGACAGTATCCATTGACTCTTTAGCAGGGTTTGTCTCGTCATCGTGATATTTTTCATATAGGGGCATGAAAGCCTCTACCTGTAACTTATGTAAAAGTTCTGCATCTTTTTCTGTTGCCAAAATTAATTGTATCGCATCCATAATCTCTCCTCCTTCTACAACGAGGGGTTTTTCATATAAAATCCCGGGAATCAAAAAATCGCACCAAGCCTTTTGCCTAGTGCGATAATTTCGATTACGGATATAAATATATTAATAACCCACATTCTCATTTATGCACTAGTTTAAAAGACCTATCGGCTTACAACTAATGCACAAAGTGATTAGCTATAAGCGAATACGTCTGTCATACATGTACATATTAAGGACTAAATGCAGGTTCTGATTCATGTTGTTTTTTCTCCTAAAGTTTTTTATTAAACTATCACTGAAAAATAACTTTGTCAATCACTTTCTCAAAAAAAATTAAATCTATGCCATACTGATTTTTCTTCTATTACGTACTTCAATAACATTTACAATCAATTGCTCTGCTGCACCAAACACGCCGGATACAAAATAATACAATCCAAGACCGGACGGAATTGCAAAAACAAATAGACTGTTTGCTAACACTAAAATTATAATTGACGGCACAGATGCTTTCTGAAGTTCCAAAGATTTGAAAAACCTGAAATACGGATATGCTTGCGGCAAAATCTGTACAATAATGGTTGCAATCGGTAAAATCAAAAGCTGGTCTTTTACAAAAATAGAAGCTACCCATGGCAAAAGAATGGTCGTTGCCCCTGCAAAAGTAATCATTCGTATTGCGTTGTACAAACCGTACATAATCGGAAGTTGTAAAAAGGGAAGTAAGCAGCTTCCAATTCCTGTTCCGTTTTTCTGATATACTTTCTGCAATTCAGCATTAAGTTTGTCCTGATTCTTACCGTACTTTGCTTTCAAAAGTTCTACTTCTTTACTAATCTCCTGTTGCTTTTTCATTTGTTTACGTTGCCTGATATTGACCGGTACCAGACACGAGCGGATTACGATTGTAATAATTACAATTGCTATTCCATAATCCCCAGTAAATCCATAAATCCAATTAATCACATTTTCAAATAAATAAGCCAATATTTCCATTTATTTCTTCCCCTTTTGATAATGGATTTATCATAGCATGTTCTACCTTTATAATTAATTAAATAACTCTAAAACTTATATTAATAATTTAGTTGTGAAATACGATACTGCAAATTATAATAGTAATGAGAGTATTAATAAAACGAAAGGAAGGTATTTTTATGGGTCGTTTAGACGGTAAAGTAGCTATCGTTACCGGTAGTAATTCAGGTGTTGGTGCCGCTACTGCAAAATTATTTGCAAAAGAAGGTGCTAAGGTTGTTATCAGTGCTCGTCGTCTTCCACAGCTTGAGGAAGTTGCTGAGCAGATTAAGGCTGACGGTGGGGAAGTTCTCATTGTACAGACTGACGTTTCCAAGAAAGAAGATTGCGAAAATCTCGTAGCTAAAACAGTTGAGGCATTTGGTAAAGTTGATGTTTTGGTTAACAATGCCGGCGTATTGGAAGCAGGCTTAAAGCCAATCGACTGCTACGAAGATGAAGATTTAGACTATGTTTTCAACATTAATACAAAAGGTACTCTTTACTGTACCAGAGCCGTATTAAAAGATATGATTAAAAATAATTCCGGTTCCATTATCAACTTAGATTCTGTTGCCGGCCAGTTCGGTACAGGTGGTGCTGCTTATGTTACAAGTAAATCCGCCATTATTGGTCTCACCAAACATACTGCTATGCGTTTTACAGGCACAGGCATCCGCTGTAACTCCGTAAATCCAAGTTCTATCGCTACTCCTATGGCTAAGACTGATCCTGCCACATTGAATCAGGATATGTTCGGTCAGATGAGAAAACATATGAACTTAACAGTGCCGATTTGTATGCCGGAAGATGTTGCTAATATCTTACTCTTCCTTGCAAGCGATGAATCACGAGCTCTTACAGGTCAGATTATCGTATCCGATTTTGGTGCAACATTATAATTCTTTTTCAAATCATGTACAGTGCACTCTTATATAAGGGTGCATTGTACTCATTATTTTTCTGTATTATTTCAATCCATTTTCAAAAT
>SVFS01000023.1 GCA_015056725.1 Lachnospiraceae bacterium
CAAGACCTTCGTTACGGAATACACGACCGATTTCGTATACTCTTTCCATTCCGCCTACGATTAATCTCTTTAAGTATAATTCAAGAGAAATACGAAGCTTTAAGTCTTCGTCAAGTGCATTGAAATGCGTTTCAAACGGTCTTGCTGCAGCACCACCGGCATTGCTTACGAGCATTGGTGTTTCTACTTCGATAAAGTTTTCTTTAGCAAGATACTGACGAATTGTGCTGATAATCTTAGAACGTTTTAAGAAAGTATCCTTTACTTCTTCGTTCATGATAAGGTCTGTATATCTCTGACGATAACGTGTATCGGTATCTGTTAATCCGTGGAATTTCTCAGGAAGAATCTGTAAGCTCTTAGAAAGCATTGTCATTTCTACTGCATGTACAGAGATTTCTCCTGTTTTTGTACGGAATACATAACCTTTTACGCCATAGATATCACCAATATCAGATTTCTTGAAATCTGCATATGCATCTTCGCCGATAGCATCTCTTGCTACATAAACCTGGATTCTGCCTTTTAAGTCCTGAATATTACAGAAAGAAGCTTTACCCATAACACGCTTGAACATCATACGTCCTGCGATAGATACTTCAAGCGGGCTGGCATCCATGATCGCTCTTCTTTCATTATAATCAGCATTTACCGCTTCTCTAGCTGCTGCTTCATCTAAACCTTCTACATTTACTTCCGCTCTTCCTGCAAGCAGCTTATCTTCATGAGCCTGATACAGTTCTTTTGCGTCGGATGTATGATGTGTCTGGTCATATTTTGTAATCTGGAATGGGTCTTTTCCCGCTTCCTGAAGTGTTGCTAATTTTTCATGTCTAACCTTAATCAACTGATTAAGGTCCTGTTCCTGAACATTATTCTGTCCTTTGTTCTGTGCTTCTGACATTATATTACCTCTGTTCTTTTCTACTGCTGTCTTCTTGCATTCTCAATATATTGCAAATTCTATGCCTGCCATGTCTCATTAAACATCCGCAAAGCAATTTCAAACATTTTACAATTTCAATTATTTTACAATTTCAAGTACTTCGTACTCAATTGCACCAACCGGAGCTGCTACAGATACTTTTTCGCCTACTACCGCACCAAGAAGTGCATGTCCCAATGGAGATTCGTTGGAAATCTGTCCTGCATCTGTGTTTGCTTCGTTGGAACCAACAATTTTATAAACTAATTCTTCATTATATTCGATATCTTTGATTCTCACTTTGCTACCGATGCGGATTACATCTGTATTTGTATCAGATTCATCCACAACTTCTACGTTTGTGAGCATTGCTTCTAATTCTTCGATACGTCCTTCAACGAGACGCTGTTCATCTTTTGCTGCCTGGTATTCAGCATTTTCAGATAAGTCACCTTGCGCTCTGGCTTCTTTGATGGCCTGAGCGATTTCTTTACGTTTCTCACCTTTTAAGTAGTTTAATTCTTCTTCGTATTTTCTCAGACCTTCCGCGGTCAGGATATTTTTCTTTTCTTCCATCATGGTTTTATTCCCTTTCCTAATAGTGATTTTCTGATACCTACCCACATTAATATGGATTATGAACTAAGGTATTATAACCGTTTTGTACAGTTACTGTCAAGAAGACTTCAATCTGGCTTCCAGTAAATCAAGTTCAGCTTCCGTAAGCCCTGCATTATACAAATACTGTCTACAGTACTGGTGCATATCAAGCCCTGTCAAATCAGCATCTTTATCACAACCTGAAATATATCGAATCTTTTCATCTATTTCCTCTTTTTTGAAGCATTCATATAATCTATCGTCTGTTTCTAACATTCCCGGATAATAATTATAAAAAGTAGCCATATAATCATCTACGATTTCCTGATAGGTAGCTCCTGCCAAACCTTCAAAAAGCATACTGACAAATCCCGTACGATTTTTACCCTCAATACAATGAATTAAAACCGGTCCCTCCATAGTCAACATTTTCTTTAGTCCATCTGCCAAAGCAAACGCATATTTGTTACTATAATACTTGGTTCCCATATTAAGTGTTAATACTTTCCCCGATTCAAATAGACTCTTATAATACGGAGATACATATCCACTTTCCGCCATAAACTGTCTAACTTCATCAGAAGAATCCGACAGATTCAGTACACACTTAATTCCTGCCGCTTCTGCAAAAGCATCCGAAAACGGAGCTCTGTTATACACATTGCACACAGGCGATGAACTTCTGTAAAACATATTTCCGTTTATCGCGCCACCACTTAAGCTTCTGAAATTAGCAAAAGCAACATCGCTGGGAAACTCTTCCCGATTAGATGAATACGCATATGTATCCAAGTCAATATCTGAAAAATCATCCTTCTTTTCGGTTTCTTCTACGTTTTCATCAGAGTTTTCATCAGCGTTTTCTTCCTCAACCTCTTCCGGCACATCCTCTTCTGATATAACTTCCGTTTTTTCCATCTCTTTTTTAGCTTCTTCCATCTGAGACAGCAAATCTTCCAAGACCTCTGACGGTCTTTTTTCCTCTGTATCTGCTTCTTCCTGCTTTTCCGGGATTTCCTCGCGGGCAGTATCCATATCATTCTCTACATCAGCCTCAGAAGAATGTTTTACCTCTGTAAGTCTGTTATAAGAACAGCCAATCAAAAGACAAGCAGCAAGCCATACAACCACCAAATATAGATATCTCTTCTTCATAAATTCCTCACTCCTTTTCGTCGGATTGTTATTCTAGAATACTCTAAACAAACAGTTCCCGCAAGCAACAGACATTGACATAACCTTAATAAATTATGAAGAATATCTTAATTTTCGCTACCAACCAATTTCTGTAAATAACAATACTCTGAAAAGTACTTTGCGTCAGATCTTTCCTTTTCCATCATTTCACGCAGACTTTCATTCGACCATAAATCAACACATAATATTTTGCATGGTATCTGCTTTAAAGACAGGCATCTGTCTGTATCATATAAAATCATAAGTCGTTCTTCTTTTTTGCAGAAAATTTCCTCTATTGAGTCTATATACAATAGTGGCATTCCATATTCATTCCAAAGAAAATTCTCCATATCGCTGATAACTTTCTCTTCTTCTGCCGTTAAGTCTTCTCTTAACACATAAAACTTTTGTAGTTTTTGAAGCAGTTTTGTCGGAATATTACGACATATATTTTCCGTTCCGGGAATCCATAAAATATGGTTTATCCTCCCTATTTTCTCCAGTCTGTCTCTAAGCAGTTCTTCCTCTATTTTTTGTTTCCCATTGCGAAAAGCCGGCTCGGTGGTATCTATCTTTTCAAACTCCGGTCCAACAAAATATTTATCTGCACATAACGTAAGGCAACAATTCTGCATTGTTTGCAAAAGTGCTGCCTTATTCCATGTCGTATATTTTTTCTTTTTTCGAAAAGGATATTTTTTTACTGAATAATATCTGGAAAAACGACAAACCCACAGTTGAATACTTTCCTCTTCCGAAACGTGCTCCACCCTCGGATTTCTTCCCACACTTTCCTGTTTATCCATGCAAAACCAAATAATTCTCTGACTCATCATATTTTCCTTGTCTCTTCTCAAGACAAGATATGTTTTTTCCATGAAAAGTATGTCTGCAATCCCTACTTTCCTGTTTGTCAGCTTCTCAGTCTAACCAAATATACTATCTACGCATCTTCTAAGTTCGTCCATGCTTTCTACGGTATTAATCATCCCGCGAAGTCTTGCGGAATTCGGATATCCCGTGGTATACCAGGAAATATGTTTTCGCATCTCGCGTACCGCAATATATTCACCTTTATATTCTACCATCAAATCCGCATGACGCAGTATCAGATTCCGCATCTCCTGTTTTGCCGGCCTCTCCGGAATCACTCCATCTGATAAGTAAGATGTAATCTCTCTAAAAATCCATGGATTTCCTTCTGCTGCACGCGCCACCATAACTCCATCGCATCCTGTCTGTGCAAGCATCTCTTTTGCCTTTATGGCCGACGTAACATCACCGTTTCCAAGCACCGGAATAGACAGTGCTTCTTTTACTTTTGCAATAATCTCCCAATCCGCTTTTCCGGAATAATACTGCTCTCTTGTCCTGCCATGCACTGCAACAGCTGACGCTCCCGCATCCTCCATTCTCTTGGCAAACTCAACGGCATTTACATGACCTTCGTCAAATCCTTTCCGAAATTTAACGGTGACCGGTTTAGAAATTGCTTTTACGGTTTTTCGTACGATTTCTGCTGCCAGCTCAGGATTTTTCATCAACGCTGAGCCTTCGCCATTGTTGACTACCTTTGGTACGGGACAGCCCATATTAATATCAAGAATCGCAAAATTTCTCTCCTCGATTCTTGCTGCCATATCCGCTACAATATCCGGTTCCGAACCAAATAGCTGTAAGCTTACCGGGGTTTCCATTGGATGAATCTGCAAAAGCTCTTCTGTATTTTTATTGTTATACATAATCGCCTTGGCACTAACCATCTCCATACAAACAAGTCCTGCTCCCATCTCTTTACAAAGCAAACGAAATGGCAGGTCGGATACACCTGCCATAGGAGCCAATATTACATTATTCTCAAGCGTCACATTACCAATCGTAAGTGTGCTCATTCTTACCTCCTGACACAGAACATCGTGTCTTTTGTCTTATTTCTTACAGTTTTTTTCGTAAATCAGTCGAAGTCCGTCTAACGTCAATGTGCTGTCGTAGATATCAATGCTATCTGTTTCATCTGCAATGATACGTCCCAGTCCGCCCGTTGCTACTACTTTCAGATTTTCAATTCCTGTTTCTTTTTTCACCTGATTAATAATATATTCTGTCTGACCAATCTGTCCATATACAAGGCCGGCCTGCATACTGCTGATAGTCTCCTGTGCTAAGATGGATTTTGGTTTCACAATCTCAATTTCAGGAAGTCTTGCTGTATCTTCCCACAACGCCTTTGCAGAGATACGGATACCCGGAGCTGTAATACCTGCTGCAAATTTACCACCATCCAGCACCAAATCGTATGTTGTCGCTGTTCCAAAATCAAGTACCAAAACAGGTCCGCCATACTTTTCATAAGCAGCTACTGCATCCACAATTCTGTCAGAACCGATTTCGTTTGGATGCGCCGTAATAATGCTGATACCTGTCTTTACTCCCGGTCCGACTACAAGGGGATTTAATTTCAAGTATTTTTTCACTGCTCCTGTCAGGGAATGCATTACATTTGGTACAACACTTGCGATAATTACACCGCTTAACTGTTCTATTGCAATATCATTTTTTTCCAACAGAGAAGTAATCTGCATACCATATTCATCACTTGTATGCATTGCCTTAGACATCATACGAAATGTACCGCAAAGCTTATCCCCTGCGTATGCGCCAAAGGTTATATTTGTATTTCCTACATCAATTACTAAAATCATTCTGTTTCTTCCTCTCTCATCAATAGCTCTGTGGGGTCTTCATGCTTTACAAATACCCGATAATATAAATCCAATGATTCTAACAGTTCCTGTTTACTGCTTCTGATTTTTCCCACTAACAAACCACTGGAAATTTCATCATATAAGAAATCGTCTTCTGCCGATTCCGTCTCGATAGAAAGGCTTCCATCCGGTTCAAATACAAACGTGATAACACCGCCCACTTCTTCCGTAAACAGGACACACATAATATGTAATTCATCCTGAATGGATTTAGGAATCTTATCAAATAATTTATTGAAATAATATTTCTGTTCATACGCGCTCGCACCGCAAAGCACTACTCTTTCTTCTGTCATAACTTACCCTTACTGTTTTGTAATCCTATTTTATAATACGACAATTTTTTTCAAACAGTTATACATATCCATACAAGCCACGTACAGATACTTCTCCTGCATAGACCTTTTTGACATCGCCGCTTACTTCTACCAGTAAATTTCCTTTCGCATCAATGCCTCTTGAAATCCCTATATACTCTCCTTGCGGATCGAGCACACGTACTTCTCCGCCTGCCCCCACAAGCCTGCTGTTATATACATCCAGCATAGCCTGCAAATTCAGGTCCTGAACGAATTTCTCATAATACTGCTCAAACTTTTCCATAATGGCAGCAATCAGTTTTTCCCTCGAAACTTCCACACCGGTTTCAAACCACAGACTTGTTGCCGTATCCGCCAGTTCTTCTCCAAAAGCAAAGCGTCTCTTTTCCGAAACGTCTGCAGATGGCAACGTAATTCCGTTATTTACATTGATGCCCACTCCGACAATCAGATAATCAATCTGTCCTCTTGTCGTGCCCAGCTCTGTCAAAATGCCGCATACCTTTTTATGATTTACCACAATATCATTAGGCCATTTGATGCTTGCAGATACTCCCGTCAGCTCCGAAATCGCCTCAGCTACAGCAAGTCCCATTACAAGCGTCAGCATAGATGCTTTCTCTGCCGTAAACTGTGGTCTGCAAAGTAATGTCATGGAAATCGTCGTTTCCGGCTCCGATTGCCAGCTTCTTCCTCGCCTTCCCTTTCCGCCGCTTTGTGCATCCGCTATTACTAACAGCCCATGCTCTGCTCCTTCTCCGGCAAACTGCTTCGCATCTTCATTTGTGGATACCGTAGTCTGTTTATATATAACCTTACCGGCAGCCCATTTGGTCTGTAGATATTCCCCTATTTTCTTCTCCACCATGGGCTCCCTTCTACTGCGGAATCTCACTAATACCAAGTGTCGCAGCCATCATCGCTTTGATCGTATGCATTCTGTTTTCTGCTTCATCAAATACGATAGATGCCGGTGATTCAAACACCTCATCTGTTACTTCTAATTCTGTAAAACCAAACTTTTCGCCCTGCTTCTTGCCTACTTCTGTATTTAAATCATGGAATGCCGGCAAGCAGTGCATAAATACAGCCTGTGGTCCTGCATTGTCCATTACTTTCTTATTTACCTGATATGGCATAAGTGCTTTGATACGGGACTCCCATGCTTCATCCGGCTCTCCCATAGATACCCATACATCGGTATAGATAACATCAACGCCCTTTGTACCTGCCATAGCATCTTCTTCCAAAGTCACGCTTCCGCCTGTTTTTGCAGCAATTTCTTTACAGGTAGCAACAAGCTCTGCTTCCGGGAAAAATTCTGCGGTCGTACAAGCTGTAAAATGCATACCCATCAGGGCACACGCTACCATAAGAGAATTTCCCATATTATAACGGGCATCTCCCATGTAAGTAAGTTTAATTCCTTTTAAGTAACCGAAATGCTCACGGATTGTCAAAAGATCTGCCAGCATCTGTGTCGGATGGAATTCATTTGTAAGACCGTTCCACACAGGAACTCCTGCATATTTTGCAAGCTCATCCACGATTTCCTGTCCATAACCACGATATTCAATACCTTCATACATTCTACCAAGCACTCTTGCTGTATCCGGAATACTCTCTTTCTTTCCAATCTGGGATACACTCGGATCAAGATAAGTAACGCCCATACCCAAATCACGTGCTGCTACTTCAAAAGAGCAACGTGTTCTTGTAGATGTCTTTTCAAAAATAAGCACAATGTTTTTACCTTTGAAATAATCCATTTGCTCGCCTTTTTTCTTTTTATCCTTAAGTTTTGCCGCCAAATCCAGCATATATGTAATTTCTTCCGGTGTATAATCCAATAATTTTAGAAAGTGTCTTCCTGTTAAATTCATTTTATATCTCCTCATAAAACAGGCGGAAAGCTACTGAAGCCCTCCGCCCTTAATTTCATCTGAATTATCTTCCTTGAAATAGTATTACTTATTTCAAAATCTCCTTCGCAGAAGCTGCAAGACCTGCAATCCCCTGAATTTCGGATGGAATAATAATCTTTGTAGCCTGACCGTCTGCTGCTTTCGCAAATGCCTCCAAGCTCTTTAATTTCAGCACTGCTTCATCAATACCTGCTTCTTTTAACATACGAAGACCATCTGCAGATGCCTGCTGCACCTTTAAGATTGCTTCTGCCTGACCTTCTGCTTCACGAATCATCTTTTCTTTCTGTGCTTCTGCACGAAGAATTGCAGACTGCTTTTCTGCTTCTGCTTCGAGAATCGCTGCTTCTTTCTTACCTTCTGCTACCGTAACGCTGGCTTTCTTTTCACCTTCTGCTCTTGTAACAGCTTCACGACGTTCACGTTCTGCCTTCATCTGTCTTTCCATGGCATTCTGAATTTCTGCCGGCGGAATGATATTCTTTAATTCTACACGGTTAACCTTGATTCCCCATGGGTCTGTTGCTTCATCAAGAGATGCTCTCATTTTTGTATTGATAGTTTCTCTGGATGTAAGTGTCTGGTCAAGCTCTAATTCACCGATGATGTTACGAAGTGTTGTAGCTGTCAGATTTTCAATCGCCATAATTGGATTTTCTACGCCGTATGTGAATAACTTCGGATCTGTAATCTGGAAAAATACTACCGTATCAATTCTCATAGTAACGTTATCTTTTGTGATAACCGGCTGTGGTGCAAAATCTACTACCTGTTCTTTTAATGTTACGCGTCTTGCCACTTTATCAATGATCGGAATCTTAAAGTGAAGACCTACTGACCATGTAGACTGATAAGCACCAAGTCTTGTTACTACATACGCCTGTGCCTGTGGCACAATTTTAATACATGAAATTAATAAAACAATTACTAATACAATCAATACAAAAAAGATTGATAATACTCCATTCATTTTCTTTTCCTCCTTATCACTTCCTGCCGGGTTTCCCGGTCAATATTATTTTTCCATTTCCTGTGGTTCTACCAATACTTTAACGCCGCTAATTCCTTTTACAATAACGACTGCTCCTGCTTCGATTTTCACATCTTCTTTTGTACTTCTTGCAGACCATTCCATCCCATTCAACATGACCTGCCCTGTTCCGAGAAGATTATTTATATCCAGCGTTACAATCGCCTGTTTTCCAATCAGACTGTCTGTATTTGTCTTTTCACGGCTCTGATTAAAATAGCGCATCGCAATCGGTCTGGTAAGCACCAAAAGAACAAGCGAAACTACGACAAAGCATATAAACTGAAGCCAAACCGGCCCGTTCAGTGCAGCAATAATAGTCGCAACCAATGCTCCTCCTGCAAACCAAATCGTTGTCAGTCCCATCGTTGCAAGCTCAACAATGACAAGTATTACTAAAACTGCCAACCACATAATTACCGGATTCATAGGAAACATACAGAATCCCCCTTTCCTATTACATCTTTAAAAAAGAAGTACTTTTCATTTTACATCATCTCTTTTATCGTTTCAACCCTAATATTTTAGTTTTTTAAAGCAATAAAGTGTCTGTAAGCTCTTTTATTTTTTTGCGAAGCGGTAAAATCTGTCCCGGCACCATAGATAGAAAATCCACTCCCATTTCCCAAAAACGTTCTGTCCACTCCGTATCTGCTGCCAACTCTCCACAGATACTTACAGAAATACCCGCATTATGCGCATTTATTACAATCTGCCGGATAAGGCTGTAAACCTCCTCATAGTTTTCAGCTTCTATTTCCGAAGTATCCGCTTGCCAGCGATCTGTTCCTAACATACAAGAAATCAAATCATTTGTTCCGATGCTGATAAAATCAACCTGTTTTGCCAGGTCACTGCTGCACTCTGCCGCCTGTTGTGTTTCTATCATAATCCCCTGTCTCGGAAGCACATACTCTATACCCTCTTTAGACAATTCCGTTTCTACTTCTGCGATAATCTGCCGTATTTCCTGAAGCTCTTTTCTTTCCGTTATCATGGGATATAAAACAGATAATTCACCTATTACCGCTGCCCGAAACAGTGCCTTTAGTTGTATTTTAAACAAATCTTTGTGTTTTAGACAAAAACGAATGCCTCTGTCCTCTTCCCCAGACATATCCAAATACGGAACCTGTTTATCATCTCCCAAATCCAGCGTACGAATAACAACCGGTTTTCCATGCATTTTCTGTAAAGCCGTTTTATAAACCTCAAGCTGCTGCTCTTCCGTTGGTGCTTTTGTTTTACCAAGAAACAAAAATTCGCTTCGGAATAGTCCGATTCCTTCTGCGTCATTTTTTATAGCCATTTCTACATCTGCCAAATCTCCTACATTCGCCATCAGCTTCAGTGCTTTTCCGGCTTTTGAAAATGTTTTTTGCCCTTTCCATTTCTGTAATAATCCGGCTTGCTCATTCCATTCTTTTTGCATCCTGCTATATTTTTCTATCGCAGATTCATCCGGCTCTATGATTAATATGCCGTTTATTCCGTCAACAATACATGTCTTATCTTCAAAATCAAGGTTCCAGCTTACTTTTGTAATTGCGGGAATTCCTAATGTTTTCGCAAGAATTGCCGCATGGGAATGGGGGCTTCCGCTTTGTGTTACAACCGCGAGTATTTTTTCTCTGTTTACTTCCAATAAATCCGCAGGGAATAGTTCCCTTGCAAACAAAACATACGGCTCTCGTGTATCTGTATCTGTTTTTTGCTCTGCATTTGTTTGTATATCTGTTTTATCAGACAGTATGGAAACCAGTCTATGAGACACATCCTTCATATCCGTCGCACGTTCTCGGATATACGCATCCTCCAACGCTTCCAATTGACCGGCAATTTTATCGGCTGCATAAGTCACTGCATATTCTGCATTTACCTTCTCTTCCTGTAAAAGCTCACAAACCATCTGCTGGTAACCTGAATCCGCCAGTAAAAGCTGATGTCCTCCAAAGATATTTGCGCCCTCTTCTCCCATTTCCAAAAGTGCTTTTTCCGCTAAATCCTTCAGCTGTGCTATTGCTTTAGCTGTCGCTTCTCTATAACGTACCAGCTCTGCTTCTGCATCCTTCACACAACGTTTTTCAATAACGCTTTCTTCCTTTTTTAGGATGTGAATTTTCCCGATTGCTATGCCTTTTGATATTCCTTTTGCTCCGTATTGTTCCATACCAGCTGCTCCTTTATTCCTAGTTACCATTTTAAAGGATTTTCAAGAATATATCCAGCGTAACTATTATCGTAAAATAATAAAAAACTGCACACCTTACGGTATGCAGTCCTTTTTATCTTTATGAAGTTTTGTTTTATTAAATTTTAGTAGAATACATGATTTCCGATAACGATACCGGCACGGCCGTCATTTCTTCTGAAATGTGTCAGACCGCCAACGTTATCAAGTCCCTGGAAAGCTGCCTTTGCTGCTTCTCTACAGATTGGTTTAATCGTATCCTGTGCTAATAAACGGTTCATCTTTTCGCCGCCTGCCGGTGTAAACTGTCCCGGCGCATAAATTACTTCTGCGATTGTATTTGGATAATTCGGTGCTTTTACACGGTTCATTACTACTGCACCTACTGCAATCTGTCCTTCAATCGGTTCACCACCTGCTTCGCACTGAATCAGTGCTGCAAGAAGTCTTACTTCTTCTGAACGAGCTAATAATTCTGCTTTATATGCTTCAATCAGCTCTTCATCAATTGTAATAAATTCCTGATATAAATATCCAATGTTTCCGTTGTAACTTACCTTTGTATAAATCTTGTCATTCTCAACAACTTCGGCAACTGCACCCTGTGGAATTTCTGTTACAACACCTTCATTACAATCAGGTAATGTAAATAATCTTGTATCTGTGTTACATACGATATAACTGCCGATATGGTAATCCCTTCCTGCCTGTACATCGCATTTTGCGGTTGCAAATAATCCGAAAGCAGCAAATAAGCCCATCAGACACATCAACCATTTTTTTGTTTTGAACATAAAATAAATCTCCTTCATTTTGACTCAATTGTTACATTTTTGTTAAGTCTCATGCACCGCCATCATATCAGAGATATTATTTCTTGTCAAATTTTTAAAGCTGACGATTTTTTTCCACGCAGGCAATCACTGCATCCATTACCGCCGAACGCATTCCTTTTTCTTCTAAAACGCGCATTCCCTGAATGGTAGAACCACCCGGAGAACAAACCATATCCTTAAGCTGTCCCGGATGCATTCCTGTTTCCAGGCAAAGCTTTGCACTGCCGTATACTGCCTGTGCCGCAAACTCATATGCCTGTGCTCTCGGCATTCCCTGTGCTACTGCTCCATCAGCCAACGCTTCGATAAAAGTAAATACAAATGCAGGCGAGCTTCCGCTGACGCCTCCAACAACATCAATCAGTTTTTCCGGTACTTGGATGGCTTTCCCAAAACTTGATAAAAGCTTATGTGCGTACTCTTTTTCTGCATCCGATACATTTTCATTCACACAATATCCTGTACAGCCTTCCAATACAAGTGCCGGTGTATTAGGCATGCAACGAACCAGTTTTATCTCTCTTCCAAATCGCTCTTCTATATAAGAGATTGTTTTTCCCGCTGCGATACTGATAAATAATGTATCCTCTGATGCGTGCTCTTTGATTTCTTCAATTACTTCCGGTAAAAACTGCGGTTTTACCGCCAGAAAAACAACATCACTCTGTTTCACAATGGCACAATTGTCCATGGCAACGCTTATTCCGTACTTTTCAGCCTTTGCATCAGCCGATTTCCTGGTTTTTGTAGAGCCGATAATCTGATTTCGGTCCGCCAAACCTTCTTTTAATATTCCTCCGATAATGGCATCTGCCATATTTCCTAATCCAATAAATCCTAATGTCATCTTTTAGTATTCCCCACTCTCATTTTTTATTCCAAATTGTCCAAAATCGTGTATAAGTCATCGCTTTTTTCTCTCGAAACACATGTTATTGCAAAAGTTGTCCACATTCGGCATTTTTTCAAATCACGATTTGATATCCACATGTCTTCTCTGACGTGCTGCTTCATATACCAAAAGTGCTGTAGCCACTGCTGCGTTCAAGCTTTCCAGTTTCCCTTCCATCGGTATCTTCATATACGCATCTGCTTTGTCAGCCGTGTCCTTTTTCAAACCATTCCCTTCGTTTCCTATCAGAAATGCCGTTCCTTTTTGATAACTGCAGTCATCATACAGCTTTTTCCCATCCAGATGTGCCGCATATAACATAATTCCATTCGCCTTTAAGCAAGCTAACGTTTCATGTAAATCATCCACATATAAAAACGGAACTCGGAAAATGCTTCCCATCGTAGAGCGAATTGTCTTCGGATTATAGATATCTACCGTTTCCCTTGTCATAATGACTCCCGTTACACCGGCTCCTTCCGCAGTACGCATAATCGTTCCGAGATTTCCGGGGTCCTGAATATCTTCCAGTACTACAAGCAACGGCTGTTTTGCATTTTCATCCGGATTTCCTGTTACGCTTCGTAAAAGCATCTGTTCCAATGAATATTGTGGCTGTTTTACAACCGCCAGTATTCCCTGTGGTGTTTTCGTATCCGATATCTTACGAAAAACATCTTCTTTTACTGTTTCGTATTTTAAACCCTCCAGCAATGCTTTGTTTTCCGGCTTTTCCAAAAAAGCCTCCGAAACGTAGATTTCTTCAAACAATTCCCTCGGAACCTCTAAAAAAAGCCGTATTCCTTCTATTATAAATACTTTTCTTTCCCGACGGGCTTTTGCTTTCTGTATTAAGTTTACAATTTCCTTAATTCTTCCATTTGAGGCACTTGTAATCATATGTCATCCCATTTCATTATCTGGATAAAAATTTACTAACCTGATAATCATATTCAGGAATCTCTTTTGTCATCTGTAATGCTTCTTCGATATCAAAGTCAACCAATTCTCCGTTTTTGTATCCGACAACACGATTTGTCTTGCCTGCACAAAGGATATCTGCAGCATACGCACCCATAAGTGACGCATATACTCTGTCCTTACATGTCGGTGAACCGCCACGCTGCATGTAACCTAAAATAGTCGCTCTGGTTTCCACTCCTGTAGCAGCTTCAATACGTCTCGCCATGGATGTAGAATGTCCGATTCCTTCTGCATTGATGATAATATGATGCTTTTTACCTTTTTTTCTGTTATTGATAATGTTATTGATAATCTGCTGCTCGTTAAAATCATATTTTTCCGGAAGGAGAATATCCTCTGCGCCATTGGCAATACCACACCAAAGTGCAATATAACCAGCATTTCTTCCCATTACTTCAATAATACTGCATCTTTCATGAGAAGAGGATGTATCCCTTACCTTATCAATCGCCTGCATTGCCGTATTTACTGCAGTATCAAATCCGATTGTATAATCTGTACATGCAATATCAAGGTCAATTGTTCCCGGAATACCGATGGTATTGATACCATTTCTGGAAAGTGCCTGTGCACCTCTGTAGGAACCGTCGCCTCCGATTACAACCATTCCGTCAATTCCGTGTTTACGGCAAATTTCAGCCCCCTTCTGCTGTCCTTCTTCTGTCTTGAATTCCAGACATCTTGCTGTTCCTAAAATTGTACCGCCACGCTGAATGGTATCTGATACATTTTTTGCTTCCAAATCAATGATTTCTTCGTTTAAAAGTCCCTGATATCCCTTTTTAATGCCTTTTACAGATACTCCGTTTTGAATCGCTTTTCTGACAACAGCTCTGATTGCCGCATTCATTCCGGGTGCATCTCCACCGGATGTCAGCACTCCAATTGTTTTTATTTCTTTTTCCATAGCTCTCCTCCTATTATATGGTCTTCCATATATACTGCCTAAACAAGCTTTACATTATCTTTTCCAAAGCAAGCCTCTAACTGTTCCAAAAGTACCTTGTCTGCCTTTACATTTTGATTTGCAGGAAGCTTTTTCATTTGCTTCGTGGTTTCAATATATAAAATAACCTGATCAATGCCTTCTGATGTTTTCAAAATCTCAGACAGTTTCTTTTCTCCTGCCTGATAGTCCTCCATCGTCTGATACTTAATCCAAAGCTTCTTCGGAATATCATCAAAACCATAGATTTTTTCACATATCAATTTGGCATCTTTGTCTTCTTCCGCAGAAACACGTCCTTCAACAAATACCTTTGCATCCTCAACAAGCTTATCCGCTGCACGCTCATAGTCTCTTGGAAATACAATCACTTCGATATTTCCAACCAAATCTTCTATATTCAAAAATGCCATAATCTTGTCATTTTTGGTATATTTAATCTTTTTCTCTGCAATCATGCCGCCAATTGTTACTTTGGATGCGTCTGTCACTTTCGCCCTGCCTATTTCTTCATCAAAATAGAAGTCCGCTGTTTTTGCGGTAATGGTACGGCTCCAGATATCCTGATACTCTTCTAAAGGATGTCCGCTGACGTAAAATCCCAGCACTTCTTTTTCAAACGAAAGACGCAGTTCCTTTGTATATTCTCCCACATCGGGCAGTTTAATATCAAATTCTTCTTTCTGATCATCCGTCGCAAAATCAAACAGTGACATTTGACCTGCCATATTATTTTTCTTATCCTGATGGATATGGTCCATAATCTGAACATATACGCTCATAAACTGCTTTCGTGTACCGCCAAGAGAATCAAACGCTCCTGCTTTGATAAAGTTTTCAATGGCACGTTTATTCACATCCCTGTCTTTATCTGCCATTCTGGTAATAAAGTCTTTCAGATTCGTATATGGACCGCGGAGCTTACGCTCTTCCACAATCGCATCAATTACCGGTCTTCCAACACCTTTTATCGCTGTCAGTGCATAGCGAATACAACCGTTCGATACAGAAAATCCTGCTTCCCCTTCATTAATATCCGGCGGAAGAATGGCAATTCCCATATTGCGGCAGCTCAAAATATATTCGGAAACTTTATTTCCATTATCAATAACACTTGTCAACAAAGCCGCCATAAATTCTATCGGATAGTAATGCTTTAAATAGGCCGTCTGGTAAGAAACAACCGCATAACATGCCGCATGGGATTTGTTAAACGCATATTTCGCAAAATCCATCATTTCGTCATAAATATGACCGGCAATCCCTTCCGGTATTCCAAGCTTCACACAGCCCGGCACATTTTCCTGTTCATTTCCAAAGACGAAATTCTTACGTTCCTTTTCCATGACATCGGCTTTTTTCTTACTCATGGCACGACGTACCAAATCACTTCGTCCAAGCGTATAGCCGCCCAGATCCCGTACAATCTGCATTACCTGTTCCTGATATACAATACAGCCATATGTCGGTGCCAAAATAGGCTCAAGTTGTGGACAGGAATATACAATATCCCCATCACTGTTTTTACCTTTAATATATTTCGGAATGAAGTCCATCGGGCCCGGTCTGTACAATGAAATTCCCGCAATAATATCTTCCAGATTCTGTGGCTTAAGTTCCTTCATAAAGCTTTTCATACCACCACTTTCCAGCTGGAAAATACCCTCTGTCCTACCTGTTCCAATGCTTTCAAGAACCGCCTTGTCATTGTAGTCAATCTTCAGCATGTCAAGCTTTATTCCATAGTCTTTTTCAATCAGCTTACATGCATTCTGCACTACCGTAAGTGTACGAAGACCTAAAAAGTCCATCTTCAAAAGTCCCAGTTCTTCTATCGTAGTCATTGTAAACTGCGTTGTAATAGAACCGTCTGCTGCTCTTGATAACGGTACAAAGTTTTCCGCAGGTTCTTTACAGATAACCACACCTGCTGCATGCATACCCGAATTACGTGGCAAACCTTCCAGTCTTTTTGCCATCGTAATAAGATGCTGTACCTGCTCATCCGTTTCATACATCTTTTTCAGCTCCGGACTAATCTCCAAAGCTCTGTCCAAGGTAATATTCAGTTCATTTGGTACAAGCTTTGCGATAGAATCCACATAAGCATACGGCAAGTCCATAACACGTCCGACATCCCTGATAACACCTTTCGCCTGCAACGTATTAAAGGTCACAATTTGCACAACTCTGTCATCACCGTATTTCGCCCGTACATAATCAATTACTTCCTGTCTTCTTTCAAAACAGAAATCCACGTCTATATCCGGCATGGATACACGTTCCGGATTTAAGAAACGCTCAAACAGTAAGCTGTATTTTATTGGATCAATGTCCGTAATTTTCAAACAATACGACACGATACTACCCGCTGCAGAGCCTCTTCCCGGTCCTACAATAATATCATGCTCTTTTGCATAATTAATATAATCCCATACAATCAAAAAGTAGTCCACATAACCCATTTTACGGATTACTTCCAGCTCATATTTCAAACGATCCTGAAGCTCATCCGCATTTTCGGGATAACGCTCTTTCATACCTTCCTGACACAAATAATTCAGATATGTCCAGGAATCAAAGCCCTCCGGCACATCAAACTGCGGAAGCTTTGTCACGCCAAATTCAATTTCCACATGGCATCGGTCTGCTATCATCTGTGTATTTTCAACAGCGTCCCAGGCATACGGAAACAGACCTTTCATTTCCTCTTCACTTTTCACATAATACTGACCGCCCTCATATCGCATACGGTCTTCATCCGCCAACTTCTTTCCTGTCTGGATGCAAAGAAGAATATCGTGTGAATCCACATCATCCGCATACGTGTAATGTACATCGTTTGTGCAGACAAGCGGTATATCCAGCTTCTTACTCATATTCAGAAGTGCCATATTAACGGTCTGCTGCATCGGAATTCCGTGATCCTGCAATTCCAGGAAATAATTCCCTTTTCCAAAACATTCCTGATAACGCAATGCCGCCTTTTCCGCCTCGCCTATCAGTCCTTTCTCAATATAACGCGGAACTTCTCCTGCAAGACATGCTGATAATGCGATAATTCCTTCATGGAACTCTTGCAAAACCTCCATATCTACACGGGGCTTATAATAATACCCTTCTGTGAACCCTCTGCTGACGATTTTCATCAGATTATCATATCCGGTATTATTTTCTGCAAGCAAAACAAGGTGGTGATATCTATCCTCACCACCCGTTAACTCTTTGTCGAAACGAGAATTCGGTGCAACATATACTTCGCATCCAATAATAGGATTTATCCCTGCCGCTTTACAGGCACGATAAAAGTCAATCACACCGAACATAACGCCATGATCTGTAATGGCTGCCGAATCCATTCCCAGCTCTTTTACGCGTTTCACATATTCTTTTATTTTATTGGAGCCATCTAAAAGGCTATATTCCGTATGCACATGCAAATGCGTAAACGCCATCTTTCCTGCTCCTCACTCTCACATATTATTATTAGAAGACTACTTTGTTTCTACCCGTCTTCTTACCAATATACAATTTCTTATCCGCACTGCTAATCGTATAATCAATCGGATGACTTGGATCATATTCATCCATACCAAAGGTCATGGTAACAGAAATATCCTCTTCTTCATGTTTTATCATTACTTTTTCTAATCTGGAACGGATTTTTTCAAGCTCCATATATACATTATCCCCATTCATACCCCAGAATAACAGTAAGAACTCTTCACCGCCCCATCGAGCAACCAAGCCTTTATCAGCCATGTATTCATTTAAATGACCGGCAATCGCTATTAATACTTCATCTCCGACGTCATGACCATATGTGTCATTAATCTTTTTGAAAAAATCAATATCGCCTATAGCAATACTGAACTGTTGCTTTTCTGTCTCACCGCTTTTAACAAAATTCTCCATCGCTTCCATCATGGCGCGTCTGTTCTTTAATCCTGTAAGCGGATCAACAGATGCCATTTTACGGATTTTCTCATTATAGTCAATGAGTTTCTTTTCCATATCCTGTGAATTATGACTAAACATCAGAATCAGTACCGTTACAAGAGTCATATTCAGAATAACACTTAGCCATTGCATCGCACCTGCAGATACCGAATCAAAGCATGTCTCTGTTGCAACCAAAAGGTCGTATTCGTACAAGCCTACCATCATTACACTGGCAGCCCCCGCCATAAACAGCTTAAACTTCACACCCCTATAGCTTGTAAGCAGTCCGTACACCAAAAGCGCAAGCAACAGATTTTGGACACCAAAGCTCCATCCAAGCGTATGTACTCCGTAAATGAGCCAGACAAAAGTCAACACCTGCACTAATACCATTACATGCTTCGCCGTATTTACATAACTACAGTAAAACAAAAAGGCATAAACCGAGCAGAATACCGCACCGGCAGCAACTTCCTGAAAATTCCCTGAAAAGCCCATAATTGCCATCACTATTACAAAATAGATGCACATAATAAGCGAGAACAATCTGGTAATTACCGCTACCTTTTTTGTTTCATTAGCATTCTCTACATCCTTATTAATAAATTGCCAAAAACGCTTAGCACAGTTCATAAGATTCCTCTCTGATTCCCCAATGCAGAAATAAGTATAACCGATTTTATTATACTCCCAAATGTAATCTTTTGACAAGTAAGACTCTCTGCAAATAATAAAAAGCACAGAAACATTTGCTTCTGTGCTTTTTATTATCTAATCGTATGTTTATCCCGATACATCATGCCCTCTGCCCGTTTTATCGTATCCTGCAGCGTTTCTTTTTCTTCACGATATGCACCGCCGATTGCTAATCGGCAGAAGAATTCATCGTTCGGGTCCGATAATATTCCTGCCTTATCAGCCTTCATCGCCTCTACCATCTTATCGAATTCATCTCTCGCACAGGAAGATGCCAGAACTACGAATTCATCACCACCCACACGGTAGCTGGTTATATTTGTGCTTAAATACTTTTTAATCATTTCAGCGGCATTAATGATAACGTCATCACCTTTTTCATGCCCGTATGTATCATTCATGCGTTTCAAATTGTCTACATCCAAATAAACAATTCCGATTTCCTTTTCTGCTTCAAGTCCTGTCAGCTTTTCTTCATAAGCACGCTTATTATACATCTGTTTCATACTATCATGACTGCTGTTCCAGTCTGCTATGACAAGCTGTGAGGAAGAAGAAATAATATCTCTTTCCATGTGCTTCATGGATTCGCACAAACGCTCCAGTTCATCCCCTGTTTTGATTTCCAGCTTTCCAATGGGCGATTCCCCTTCTCCGATTAATGCCTCTGAATAATTCATTGCCGCCTCTGACATTGTATTAATCGGACGGATAATGAATCTATCCATATACATAATTAAGAATGCGCCAAACAAAAACGTAATCGCTGTTATAATCAAAATAATATACAAAAGGTATGCATATTGCGTCGCCTGTACACTCTCTGTAGAAATTCCTACGATAATATATGCTACCGGAATATTATAGGATGACAAAATAGGGATGTAGTAATCTGTCCGTCCTCCATAAACAAGCGGTTCGATTTCTTTACTGCTAATCAATGCATCTCTTACTTCTTCCTGTTTGGAATCAAACGGACGGATATCTCCCAAAAAGGCTCCCTGCTCCGATAATTCTGTATCGAAAACATAATGTCCTCCCTGTTCGTCAAAATTGACGATACTCAATCCAACAATATCGGCACTCGTATTCTTATAGTCAATCAGCTTATTCCAAACCGCATAATAGGATGTATCTCTTTTTCCGGACTCCGAATACCCTGTAACACCATCACCGTCAATTACCAGTATTACCGTATTTGCCACAGTTTTTGCAAGGGAATCCGAATAATCCTTATTCACATCCATATACTGATTATAGTTAATCATTACACAACTGATATCGACAATCGCAATAACAATACATATTGCTGTTATAATTTTAACTCGTAACGGTTTTTTAACGGTTTGTTTTATTTCACGCTTTTCCTGCATCACTTTTTACCCCAACCTTTTGTTTCTGAAACAAAACCGTTTCTTTCTAATACTTTCTTGTGTCAATGTAATCAGCTGCTATTGTATAGTCATATACGCCTTCTTCCGTATAGTACTTCTTTTCTATCTCATTGCCCGCTTCTAATTCCTGTATTACTTTTTCAATTGTACCTGCAAGCAATGGGTTACACTCTACCGATACATGTAATTGACCATCTATCATCTTTTCAAATGCTTCATGCAACGCATCAAAAGACATCATGATGACATCGCCATCCGGCCCATAGCTTATCCCATGTCTCTCAAGTGCTTTCATCGCACCAAAAATCATATTATCATTTTCGGATATAATCACATCAAATTCAGGCACTTTGCCGGATTCCAGCAAAGCTTCCATATACGTCTGTCCTTCTCCCTGTGTAAAATTTGCACAGCCCTGATCTACGATTTTCCAATTGGCATGCTTACTAATACCTTCCAGCAAGCCTTCTGTTCTTCCAATGGTTGCTGTAGCACCCTGTGTACCTTCCAGAAGAATGATTTTAATATCTTCATCCTGTCTGCCTTGTTCTTCCAGATAGTTCTCCAGCCACTCAACGGCTTTGATACCTTCTTCATGGAAATTTGATCCAATCCAAGCCTTATACAATGCATTGTCTATAGCAACCTGTCTATCCGCCACGATAACCGGAACTCCTGCATTTTTCGCTTCCGTAATAGCATCATCCCAACCTGTTTCAACAATCGGCTGCAAAATAATATAATCCACCCTCTGTTGTATCAGGTCATACATTGCCTTTACCTGACGCTCTGAGCTGGAATTCCCATCTATATAGATGAGTTCATATCCGCGCTCCGGCACAAATGTATCCAAATAGTCATTCGTGTTTGCATCACGCCAGTCGGACTCTTTTCCTGTCTGAATCATTCCAATCTGAATCAATTCATCTGTATATACCGGTGCAGCACCACGAATAAGATCCGGAACTTCTATTTCTTTATCAGAAGTTCCGCACCCTATCATACTTAATGCAATCGCACATATGCAAAATAACTTACAAAGTTTATGATTCATCTCATATGCCTCAATTTAAACAAATATCAAAATATTCCTACTATAAATATCTCTTTAAATCATCCACTTTGTCAAGTCTTTCCCATGGCAAATCCAAATCATTTCTTCCAAAATGTCCGTATGCTGCCGTCTGTTTGTAAATCGGTCTGCGAAGATCCAGCATTTTAATAATTCCAGCCGGACGTAAATCAAAGTTTTCACGTACAATTTCCACTAATTTTTCATCCGAAACCTTACCTGTACCTGCCGTATCTACCATAACAGATGTAGGCTGTGCCACACCAATCGCATAGGAAAGCTGAATTTCACATTTATCAGCAAGTCCTGCTGCCACAATATTTTTCGCTACATATCTTGCCGCATATGCTGCCGAACGGTCTACCTTTGTACAGTCCTTTCCTGAGAACGCACCGCCGCCGTGACGGGCATATCCGCCATAAGTGTCTACGATAATTTTACGACCTGTAAGTCCTGCATCACCGTGTGGGCCACCGATTACAAAGCGACCTGTCGGATTGATAAAGAATTTTGTATTCTCATCAATCATTTCTGCCGGAAGTACCGGGTCAAATACATATTTTTTAATATCTTCATGAATCTGCTGCTGTGTCACATCCTCATCATGCTGTGTGGAAAGTACAACTGCTTCCAATCTGAATGGCTTACCGTCTTCATCATATTCTACAGAAACCTGGCTCTTTCCATCCGGGCGAAGATACTTTAATGTACCGTCTTTACGCACCTTTGTAAGCTGAAGCACTAATTTATGTGCAAGTGAAATCGGATATGGCATTAATTCCGGTGTTTCATTGGATGCATATCCAAACATCATTCCCTGATCTCCGGCGCCAATCGCTTCTAATTCTTCATCAGACATTCTGTTTTCTTTTGCTTCAAGTGCCTTATCAACACCCATTGCAATATCGCTGGACTGTTCATCAATCGCTACAAGAACTGCACATGTATTTGCATCAAATCCATACTCGGATTTGTCATAGCCAATTTCTTTTACTGTTTCACGAACAACCTTCTGCATATCCACATATGCACTTGTTGTAATTTCTCCTGTTACTAATACAAAGCCTGTACATGCAGCTGTTTCACAAGCTACACGGCTCATCGGATCCTGCTCCATGCACGCATCAAGAATCGCATCTGAAATCGCGTCGCATACTTTATCAGGATGTCCTTCTGTTACTGATTCGGATGTAAATAATCTTTTTTCCATTTTTTCCCTTTCTCTTCGTTTTTATTTTTTCATACAAAAAAATCCACTTAAATAAGCGGACTCGACATAAACTACTCAAATCCTCTTATTGTTCGATATAATCGCTCAGGTTGGCACCTTCCTCTGCGAGGGGTTGCCGTGGCTTCACAGGTCCTCTGTACCTCCACCACTCCGAATAAGAGATTTCTTCTATATGAAAATGATATGTTTTCCTGCTACAAGTAGTAAGATATCATCCGCCATTCACTTTGTCAACAGTCCCCTTAACTTTTGTCGGAATTTGCCATTTTCAAGTCTTTTTTAATTGTTTTATTTGACATTATATTATTAAAAAATTATACTTTTCTTGTAGGAAACATTTACGAGGGGGCGTTCCATGAAACGAATTTTAGTCTATGAATTAATACCCGGTATGATTACAGCAGAAGACGTTTACAACTACAGTGATCAGCTCATTATTCCAAAGGGTGCAACTTTAACAGAAAAAGCAATTGCCAAGTTGGAATTTTACGCAATCGCCTTTATTCGTGTCGAGGACGATTTGGATCCACGTTACGAAAAAGTCAACGTATCTTCTTCTGCTTTTTTAGATGATGAAAGCTCTGCTCCATCTCATACAGACCGTGTACGCACAAGTGAGGAATTCAAGCAATTCAAAGATGAATTTGAGCAGGAGGTTCGTGATTTCAAATCACAAATCAATGAAGTCATTACCAAAAATGCGCCTTTAGATGTAGACAAGCTGTTTGAGGACTCTCTAAATCTGATGTCTATGGGAAAAGGCAGCTTCAGCATTTTTGATATGCTTCACAGCATGCGTGAAAATGATGACGAGACCTTTGCGCATTGTCTCAACGTCGGATTATTCTGTAACATTTTTGCCGGATGGCTTCATCTAAGTGACGAGCAGACCAAAATCGCAACCTTATGCGGTCTTCTCCACGACGTAGGCAAAACATGTGTTTCCGAAGATATTTTAAGCAAAGAAGCATCTTTATCCAAAGAAGAATATAAAATTATCAAAACACATGCGCATGAAGGCTATAACTTCCTGAAAGACTTAGACATTGACAGTCACATCAAAAATGCTGCACTTATGCATCACGAAAGATGTGACGGAAGCGGATATCCATTTGCACTTACCGCTACCAAAATCGATCCTTACGCTAAAATGGTTGCCATTGCCGATGTTTATGATGCCATGACATCTTCGCGTACTTTCCGTAAAGCGCATTCTCCGTTTATGGCAATTTCCACTATCGAAAGTGAAGGCTTCCAAAAATATGATACCAAATTCCTTCTGACTTTCCTTGAAAATGTAATGAACACTTTCATCGGTAACCGGGTCAGATTATCTGACGGACGTGAAGGCGAAATTGTTTTTGTTCCAAAGAACAGTCCGTCCCGTCCAATGATTAATTTGGGAGATTCCTTTATTGATTTATCTTTAGACAAATCCATCGACATTGAATGTCTGGTATAAATACTACAGAAAAAGCTCACACATCCGTGTGAGCTTTCCTATTTATTTCATAAACTACTGTATTAGCCTACTTTAAATTTGAATTTCTGAAGTTCTCTGTCGTCTTCCACGCGTTCGATTACTGCACCAAGTCCCTGCAGCTTCAAATGGAAATCCTCGTAGCCTCTTTCGATATACTTAATATCATCCACTACCGTAAAGCCTTCTGCTGCAAGTCCTGCAATCACAAGCGCTGCTCCTGCCCTTAAGTCCGGAGAAGAAACATTTGCACCTGTGAATTTCTTCACACCGCTAATAAAGGCTGTGTTTCCTTCCACCTTAATGTCTGCTCCCATCTTGGTCAGTTCATCCACATATTTGAAACGGTTCTCAAAAATACTTTCTGTTACCATACTTGCACCGCCTGCAAGTGCAAGCGTTGCTGCTATCTGCGGCTGCATATCCGTTGGGAATCCCGGATACGGTAATGTTTTTACTTTTGTATGCGTAAGCGGCTTAGATGCCACTACTCTGACTGCATCATCAGATTCTTCGATTTCACAACCAATTTCTACCAGCTTGGCACTAATAGATTCCAGATGCTTTGGAATTACATTCTTAACAGTAACATCACCTTTGGTAATTGCTGCGGAAAACATAAATGTACCGGCTTCAATCTGGTCCGGAATAATCACATATTCCGTTCCATGCAAACGCTCTGTGCCTTTAATACGAATCACATCCGTACCGGCGCCTTTAATATTTGCACCCATACTGTTTAAGAAGTTTGCAACATCTACTACATGCGGCTCTTTTGCTGCATTTTCGATAATCGTCTGACCTTCCGCCATAACTGCTGCCATCATAACATTGATTGTAGCACCTACAGATACTACGTCCATATAAATATGGCTTCCCTTCAGACTGTCTGCCTGTGTAATAATCAATCCGTGTTCAATTTTAACGTTAGCCCCCAATGCCTTCCAGCCTTTAATATGCTGGTCAATCGGTCGGCTTCCAATGTCACATCCACCGGGAAGTGCCACTTCTGCTCTTTTATATTTTCCAAGAAGAGCTCCAATCAAATAATAAGAAGCTCTGATTTTCTTCACATATCCATCGGAGATTACCAAATTATGTATCTGGGAACCATTAATTTTCACGGTATGTCTATCCACACGTTCTACGATTGTTCCGATGCTTTCCATTGCCTGTAACAAAATATTCGTATCACGAACATCCGGCATATTTTCTATAAGAACGGTTTCATCCGTCATAACTGCAGCAGCAAGAATGGCAAGGGCTGCATTTTTTGCACCGCCTATTTCCACCTCTCCTACCAAAGGATTACCGCCTCTGATTGCGTATTTTTCCATATCATACCTCAATTTCTAACACACATCTTAAACCTGATTATAACAATTTATACCACTTTTGTAAACCAAACGCCCAAATATGCTGCGCTCCGTCCCGCTTTATGGAACGCATTTTTTTACAATCATCGTTAACCCCAGTTTGCAGAAATACTTCTAACTCAAATAATTCAACGGATTTACTGCCACTCCGTTTATGCGGATTTCAAAATGAAGATGAGGTCCTGTACTGTTACCGGTATTACCACTAAGTGCAATCTTCTGCCCCTGTGATACATGCTGTCCGGCAGAAACAAGCACCTTACTACAGTGTCCATAACGGGTTTCACGTCCATCCGGATGCTTGATATATACCACATATCCGTATCCGCTTGCCCATCCGGCTTTCGTTACAGTACCACCACAGGATGCCATAATCGCCGTACCGGTCGGAACAGCCCAGTCAACACCTTTATGATTTGTGCTGGCACCACGCTTTGGTGCTTTACGTCCACCGAAATTAGAAGATAACCTTCCTCCCGAAATCGGCTTAATATAAGTCGGAGGAATCTTTGTTCCGCGTTCTACAATCTTCGGAACTGCTTCCATCTGGACATCTTCTTTTAAAATCTCCGTATTAACTACTTCATTATTTCTATAAGAAACAATCGCCACAACCCGTCTGTGTCCTGCGGACGGTTGCTGCAATGTAACCTTATCTGTTGTATACCATTCATCATTATCTACATAGATAACGTCGGCATTATAATCCTCTTCATAATATAATTCTTCCTGACGAAGCACCGATAATTCCGGCTCCGGAACAGAAATAATAAGCTCATCACCAATACGAATCATGGAATTCTGATCTTCCAGCACCGGGTTCATTTCCAGTAATGCTTCAATTGGCATATTGTGAATTTCTGCAATTTCACCTAATGTATCACCGGATACTACTTCATATATTTTATTCGTTTCCTGTTCTTTCGTCACATCTTCAATTGCTACTTCCAAAGAAGACAAATTGCTTACCGGCATATAGCATTCTACCACTTCCACCATATCACCGAAATTCATCTGAATCAGTCCGCGATTATATTCTGATAAATCTTTTTCCTCTTCTACTTCTACCGCATCTACAATTTCAGAAAATGCCGCAAAAATTCCTGCCTCCGGCAAATTTGCCGCAGACACAATAGCATCCTGTCTTTCTTCAATCGCTTCTACTCTCGCTTCTGTCAGACTATACACATCCGCTGTCATAACGTTAAACTCTCGTTCCAGGTCCTGCTTAAGCTGCACGCGATACTGTCCCGTCGTATCATATTTATCAATCGCTGCCTGAAGCATCTGTTCCACTTCAGCAATGCTTCCCAAATTCGCTGTATAGTCCTTTATCTTAACAGTATATGCCCGCTTCATCATTTCCTGCTCATGTCTCGCAAGCACATTTTCCATATTTTTAATCAGCTCTTCTTCCGTGCTCACTTCACCATAAAGCACTTCCTTACCTTCTAACCGTAAGTCAATTTCCATAAACAGCAGATCATCTGTCTTTTTCGCCAGATTCTTTCTGGCATTTATCACGCAATCTTCTGCGTGCTCCTTCTTACCGGTCTGACCGACAAATTCATCATTGACATAAACGTCAAATATATTGTCACCTGTACTTTCAAACTTCACATAGCTTGGCAGAAAGAACGCAGCAAGTACAATTGTCACAAGCGCCACTCGTATATATGTAATTTTCAATCTCTTTACAAAGCTTGTTCTCATGTATTTCCTTACTTCCTATTTTTTTGCAAAGCATACCATTTAACATTCTAACAGTTTCGTTCCTTCTTGTAAAGCAATAGCTTTTTCTCGAATATACGTTCTGGTGTTTTCCATTTTGGTATGGTATTATATTTTTATGAGTATCTTTTTTCACATTGACGTCAATTCCGCTTTTTTAAGCTGGAGTGCTTTGGAACAATTAAATCAAGGAAGTTCTGTTGATTTACGCGAAATTCCTTCTATTATCGGTGGTGATTCTTCCAACCGGCACGGTATCGTGCTTGCCAAATCGCTGCCGGCAAAGGCTTACGGTATTAACACCGCAGAGCCTATTTCTGATGCTCTTAAAAAATGTCCAAATCTTACCATTCAAAGCCCTGACCTTTCTTTATATAAGCGGCGTAGCAATGAACTGATGGAGCTGCTTTCCAATATCTGTCCGGACATTGAACAGGTCAGCATCGACGAATGTTTTATGGACTATACTCCAATAGCGGCCCTTTATCCCGATCCGGTAAGTGCCGCCTCTTTTATCAAAGATACCGTATTTCAACAGCTTGGATTTACAGTAAATATTGGCATTTCCAATCGTAAGGTTCTTGCCAAAATGGCATCTAACTTTAAAAAACCTAATTTGGTACACACTTTATTCCATGATGAAATCCAGACAAAAATGTGGCACCTTCCTGTTTCTTCGCTATACATGTGTGGACGTTCCAGTGTAGAAACATTGCACAACCTCGGCATCATGACAATCGGTGACCTTGCAAAGAGTAATCTTTCCATTATAACCTCTCATCTGAAAAGTCATGGAAAATTGCTTTGGGAATACGCCAACGGAATAGATAACAGTCCAATCTGTACTACCCCTGCAGAAAGAAAAGGTATCGGAAATTCCACCACGCTAGCAAAAGATGTTCTTACCATGGAAGAAATCCAAAAAGTCCTGCTTTCTCTTGCTGAATCGGTTTCCGGAAGACTTCGGAAATCCCATATGAAAGCCTCTATGGTAAGTGTGGAAATCAAATACAGTACCTTTCAATCCGTTTCTCATCAGACAACGCTTTCTGCGCCAACAAATGACGGAACGCTCCTACACAAAACTGCCTGCGAGCTTGCTAAAGAATTATGGGATGGTTCCCCTGTTCGTCTTTTGGGAATCCGTACTTCCAAGCTTTGCGACGAAACCGAACCTATCCAGCTTCGTTTACAAGATTTTTTAGCTGCAAGTTCTCCTTCAGTCACAAGTCAAAAGACAGACAGCTTAAATCAGGCACTAGATAAAATCCGCAGCAAATACGGTCAAAACGCTATCGTACGGGGAAGTCTTTTGACGCAAAACACAGAAATACAGCAGGATGATTCTCATTTCTGAATCCCTATAACACAAAAAGATAGCCGCATTCAGCGACTATCTTTTTTAAAGTATCTATTTCTTTCTTACAGAATATCCAAATGTACCAAGCTCTTTGCCCATAGAATAATATGTTCCATGGGAATACACAAGTGGTTTGGCATTTTCCAAACGGAATTTGTTTTTCTCATCCATATATTTTTCATCCGCATGCACTGCCACAACTTCCGCAAGGAACATTACATGCGTTCCCAGCTCTTTCTTTTCTGTAACACGACATTCAATGTTAACGGGACTTTCTTTAATCATCGGTGCAGACACTACATCCGCCTTTTCCCTCGTCAATTTTGCTGCAGCCCATTTATCCATATCCCGTCCGCTTTTCACGCCACAGTAGTCCGTAGCAAACGCAAGCTCTTCTGTTGTCAGATTTACCACAAATTCTCCGGTTTCTTCTATCATCTTATAGGAGTGTCTTTCCGGTCTGACCGAGATAGAGAGCATTGCCGGATCTGAGCAAATCGTTCCTGTCCACGCAATTGTAATAATGTTATCCTTTCCCGCTTTATCTGCACAGGAAACCATTACTACCGGAAGCGGATAAAGCATATTTCCCGGTTTCCAACTTTGCTTCATCCTACAAATACCCCCATAAATGTGCAATTAACACGCCGATATTTGCAAGTGCTGCAAGTAATGTAAGAATACAAACAGGAAGAATTCCTTTTCCGATTTTCATACCGCCTATTATCTGCTCTACTTTATCTGTAATTTCAACAGCCTGCTTCGGAAGCTCCTCTTCCACAACAGCCTGTATGTTACGATACACCTTTACAGATTCTTTATGCATAAAGTCTTCGGATGCTTTTTCCAAATCCTCCATTGCACGTTTTTGTGCAAGCATCATTCCTTCAATAGTTGCCTGCTGCTCATTCAGCAAATCGACCATGGCATCCTTCTGTGCTGCAAAAAGAGCTTCCATCGCATCCTTTTGCTGTTTTAATGCTTCTTCTACCAGACCATCTTCTTTTGGCACTATTTGCAGTTCCTGTATTTTGCGCATACCTTCGTCCAGTAAAAGTCTTGTCTTTTCTGCGTTTTCGATATTTTGCAAACTGAGCTTTCTCATATCCTGCAACGCTTCATCATAGCGGTGCAATTTGGATGTCAGCCGTTCATTTTCTTCTGCTTCTGCCATATAATTCGCCCGAATCAATTCCTGCGCATTTCTACGCTGTGCAAATTTGTCAATAAAAATATCCATTACCTTTCCTCCAAAACGAAATATGCTCATAATCTTTACCTCATACTTGTTGTAAGTATATCATCTCTGTTTTCATTTTACAATGAATTTCATCTTTTGTGCATTATGCACAATTTTATTTTCTCTTCTTTTACACCTTTGTAAAAGTTAACTATATGTTAACCTTGCGTTCATAATTTGTTCACATTTGCTTTGTATACTATGTATATCGAAACGAAAGTCATGTAATGAGATTCATTACACACATAGATAAATTTTTTCATAATAGCCCAGATGCTGTAATGGTGTCTGGGCACTCCTCATTTTATAAAACTTTCTACACACGAAAAAGGAACCTTATTTACAAAGGTTCCTTTTTCAATGGTATACGATATGCTTTTCTGAATAAAGCTTCTACTTCCCGCTAACCTTGTAGCTTTGTACCTCTTTATTGAGCGATACCATTTTATCATCCAGCTCCGCAACAATCTTAGCACATTCTACCAATTCCCGTTTGAGACTTTCCGGTGCATTACCTTCAAACTTATAATTCATCTTATGCTCCAAGCTTGCCCAGAAATCCATTGCTACCGTACGAATCTGAATTTCTACCTTGGTATCAATAATTCGATCTGACAAGTATACCGGTACCGTTACAATCATATGGTAACTCTTATATCCACTCGGTTTCGGGTTTACTATGTAATCCTTTACAGATACGACTTTAATGTCACGCTGGTTACTGATAATTTCTGCAATTTCGTAAATGTCTGACGTAAACGAGCAAATCACTCTGATTCCTGCTATATCTTTTACATGCAATACCATATTATCCAGCGTAGACTCATATCCATGCTTCTTTAATTTCTTAACGATACTTTCCGATGTTTTGATTCTTGATTTGATATGTTCAATCGGATTATATCTGTGTACATGCTGGAATTCATCATTTAATATTTCCAGCTTGGTTTCTACCTGTTTTAGTGCAGAACTGTAAATCAGAATCAGCTCCGTCCAGTTCTCCACATCATTCGGTCTGTCAAGTTTTATATCCATTCCGTCTCCTATTTCACAACACTCTTCCACTATGGTCCAGTAGATAATTTGTCTTGGAAGAGTAAATATATTACGCATTTTCTGACCATCTCCATTATAGCACATTTTCAGCCCAGATAGTCATTTTTAACAATTATTTTATAGTTATTTTCCTTTTTTCGTCTCTTTTAACAAAATATGGGTGTAATTTTCGTTACATTATTAAAGAAGCGCAAAATGACTACATAATAATCTATGCTGCCAAATCTTATTTTAGAATTGCCTACATGAATTTTTTCATGTATGATAAGGAACGTAGTATTTTTATTTGTAAATATATTTTTTACCAGCCGAAAGTGAGAAAGCCATGTTCAGATTATGGGGTAAACTTTTCAAAGACAATCGCATGTTAAAAGATACTGTTATCGAAAACAGTTCCGGAGATACAAGAACTCATAAAATTTTTCAGGCACTGGACGATATCTGTTATCAGTTCGACTTAGGCAAGCCAATCTGGCTCGATAGCAACGTGGCGGAATTCAAACGTCACAGGAAGACCCGCTTTACTTCCGATAATTTCATGGAAAGTATTGATTTTGATTATCTGGAAATACACATCATTGATGAAGACTAAAAATCCCAACCCGAATATTTTCTATGGTCACCATACCAAATGATAATGATAGAAAATATCTGGATTGGGATTCTTTCTTAACGCATATTAATCTTCAAATCCGTTTGGATTGTTACTCTGCCATCTCCAGGAGTCTTCACACATTTCCTTAATGCCGCGTTCTGCCACCCAGCCAAGCTCTTCTTTTGCCTTTGTTGCATCAGAATAGCAGGTAGCAATATCCCCTGCACGTCTTTCCTTAATCACATAAGGAACCTTCACACCGGTAGCCGCTTCAAAGTTTTTCACAATATCCAGTACGGAATAGCCCTGTCCCGTACCTAAGTTGTATACCTTAAAGCCTGCATTTTCTTCAATCTTCTTTAACGCTTTTACATGTCCGATAGCAAGGTCTACTACGTGGATGTAATCACGCACGCCTGTACCGTCATGTGTATCATAATCATCGCCGAAAACGCCAAGCTCTTTTAACTTACCAACTGCCACCTGTGTTACATAAGGCATCAGATTGTTTGGAATACCGTTTGGATTTTCTCCGATTGTGCCACTCTTATGTGCTCCGATAGGATTGAAGTAACGAAGTAAAATTACATTCCATTCCTTATCAGCCTTCTGCATATCACAAAGAATCTGTTCCAGCATGGATTTTGTCCAGCCGTATGGATTTGTACACTGTCCCTTTGGACACTCTTCTGTAATCGGAATAAATGCCGGATCTCCGTATACTGTTGCAGAGGATGAGAAAATAATATTTTTACAATTATGCTTTCTCATAACATCTACGAGTGTAAGAGTACCTGCGATGTTGTTATTATAGTATTCCCAAGGCTTCTGTACGGATTCACCTACTGCTTTTAAGCCTGCGAAATGAATGCAGGAATCAATTTGTTCGTTTGCAAAGATTTCTTCCAGTGCTTCTCTGTCTAAAATATCAGCCTTATAAAATTTTACAGGTTTTCCTGTAATTGCTTCTACACGTTTTAATGATTTTTCGCTGGAATTTGCCAGATTATCCATTACCACTACATCATAGCCTGCATTCTGCAGCTCCACTACTGTGTGGGAACCGATAAAGCCGGCACCACCTGTTACTAAAATTGCCATACTCTATCTTCCTCTTATCTTTCTGTAAATTACATTTATAAGATACCATCTTATCTAAAAAGGTCTATCCAAATGCATTTACAATACAATACCGTTTTCTGCACAAAGAGCACGTGCACTTTCTACGGAGTCAATACCTGTTTTATTTTTAATCGGTGCAAATTCACGATTTCTTACTACTTCATATGGAAGACAGCTATCCATCATATGAATCATATCAAGAATCAATGTTTCGTATTTATAGCCGTTTGGAGATTCCGGTTTGATTAAGTTGCAAGCTTCATCCATATAAGGAATCTTCTTTTCTACGATATGTAAAGGCATTGTTGCTTCTACGATTTTTTCAAGCTCATTTACTTTGAATAAGTAATTTAAGATAACGCCAAAGTAATATGCAGGTTCGCCTTTTTCGTTCTTTGCGTTCATCAGTTCATCTGTCAGTTCATAATATTCTACGATAGATGGTCTGCCATCTTCCAAACAGATGACTCCAACTTTTTCATCCGGTGCGTTTTTCTTAACAACCTTTGCGCCAACTACGCAGTTCTTTTCGATTGTTGCACCAATAAAGCATGGATCTGCGATTCTCTGAAGCACGTTATCTACTGCAAATACGTTAAGCCATTCAACGCCTGCTTCTTTTACGATATCAAGAATACCGCCTTTTGCCATAGAAGAGAACCAACCGCCGTTACCATTTGGAGAATTAGAAATCTTATTTTTAGCTTCCATATATACTTTTCCTGTATAATCGGAAGCCGGTGCCATTTCCTGACGGAAGAAATGAATATATTCCTTGTTGTAGCCGAAAAATTCTTTTTCTGTTAAGAATTTTACTGTCTTTTCATGGTTCTTATCACTTGTCATGATAAATAAGTGAACCCATGTATCCGCCATTTTCACTACGTCCATTAAATTTGTAATGATTCTTTCAAAAATGTATACATCTTTTGTTAAACCGATGTTGTACATACCCTTTGGATCGTCAGAGCCAAGTCTTGTTCCCATACCACCGGCAAGTAATACTGCTCCGACCTTTCCTGCTTTAATCGTATCCAGCCCCACCTGTACGAAACGTTCTCTATCTGCTTCGATTTCAGGAAGTTCCATTGCTGCAAGCGGAGTAATCGCACCTTTTTGTGTCAACTCCTGCTGTTTATCAATGTACTGAAGAACTGTAAAATCAGTCAATTCCACCTGATCTAACAATTCTTTCTTATCCGCCTCAGACAGTTCGTCATAATATTTCAACACGTGTTCCTGACCTGCCTGGCTAAGCTTTTCATACGCCTGTTCGTAGTTCATCTTCATCCCTCCATAAACTGTAAACTTTACATCTATAGTTACTGACCGACCCCGTCAGATACTATCATTTCAAAAATCCATTGATAATCTGTTCTTCTGCCTCAGATGCCGTAAGTCCAAGTGTCATCAGTTTAATCAATTGTTCCCCAGCAATTTTTCCAATAGCCGCTTCATGAATCAAAGCTGCATCAATATGATTCGCCTCAAGCTG
>SVFS01000108.1 GCA_015056725.1 Lachnospiraceae bacterium
ATACTTATTGCATTTTTCACTGTCGTCTTCGTATTGGCACAGATAGAAAAATGCGATGGCATCCTGGTCACTGTCAATGGATTCTTCAATCTTCCATGCGAACCATTCTTCTTCCTTCTTGTCCGGGAATTCGCCATTGTGGAACAGTGCGTATACCACTTCTTCTGCTTCCCAGGGGAAATCATATACATCACAGAATTCCTTATACTTCTTGCCGGTCCACTTGTTTCCCGTAAGTGCATTCAGTTCATCGCATATTTCCTTGGGAAGCACACCGCCCATAACAGCCCCCTCTTTTACCATATCTTCAACTCTTGCAAGTACCTCTCTGTCCTTTGCTACCGTTTCCCAATCAATTGTTTTCTTTGCCATGATTTTATCCTCCAAAATATTTTTTATGTATACGTCTGATACTTATCCCACTGATATACAATCATTCCAAAGTACATCACCAGCACACCGGGGATACTGATATTTCCCACACTTTCCCACAGCAGGATAAATGCCGGTATCAGCACAAGGACAGACGCCAGTCTGTGAAATGCCCCATAATAACCGCCTGACATAAGGCTGTAAAGCAGCATACTCACCAGGATTAGAATGTTCCACGGTAATGCTCCCTCAGAAAAAAGATTCATCGAGAAGCCCGAAAGCACTCCCCAGACTACCACTGCCACAAGTACAGGAAAAAGTGTCATCCCCACATCTTTTATGGTGAGATTTCTTCTAATATCTTTTGTCCGTTTACGTATCAGACGTGCTCCGTTTTCGGAAACAGGGACCTTTTCCTGATACTTTTCACTGTGATACAGCTTGTAAAATCCCTTGTCAAAAACGAAAAAGTAGGCCTTAACAAGCTGGATTACAAGGTATCCTGCGGCACAGATAAGCCCCAAGGTGCTATTCCCCACTTTCACAAGCCGCACCGCACACAAAACCGTACCGCTGACAATGACGATACTCCCCAGTGTCATTTCACCACCAAAGGTTCGAATCATATCGTCCATGTCCGTTTCAAAGGTATCCATCTCATGCTTTATCCACAAAGCATTACTGTGTACGATGGAACCGAACAGATACACCACCAGGAACCCCAAGCCCAGCTCCTGCCACAAACAGAAAATCAAAACACATTCCACACCCTTAAAAAGCCACATAAATATAGGAAGTACCTTGAATTCCGTCAACTCAATGAATTGATAGGTTGTTTTCTTAAAAAGAAAATGACCAAAGGTCTTTAAAAACATGATTCCACAAACGATTACAGCTGCCTGGACAGCCACATTTCCTTTTCCTGCAAGAGAACACTTTGCCACAAACACACTTGCCAAAAGCAAAGGAATGGTACCAAGCATGGAAAGGATGACAGATAGCTTTACCTTCTTCTCTTCATACATAGCGTCCAACAGAACCATATCAACTTGGAAGGATTCAAGCCACGCTATAAATAACCCTTTTATAGCTTGACAAATCAAAAGTATAATCAAATAAATATATAAAACGATTTTTCCCATTTTATACCCACTCCTCATCCTTTAACTAAGTCCCAAAAAACCATCCTTCTATTTTTACCCTTCAATACTTCCCGGATTAAGCAAGAACTCATAAATGTTCACTGTCAAAATTCCGTTCTCATCGTAATGTGTTGGAACTATATCCTTCGTCACCACAATTTTCTTGAATGAATCATCTATTTTCCTAAATGGTCGTATCTCCTGATTTCTCTTTGCTTCATCCGGGAGCGAATAAGCCGACTGAATATAATATCTTGCCGATCCAAGATTACACACAAAATCTACTTCCAGAGCTTTTCTGACTACTTTTCCATCCTTATCCTTTTCTGCAATTGGTACAACACCTACGTCTACTCTATATCCACGCATACGAAGCTCGTTATAAATCACATTTTCCATCGAATGTGTCTGCTCAAACTGACGGAAGTTTATTCGAGCATTACGAAGTCCCAAATCTGAAAAATAATATTTCTTTGGCGTTTCGATATAAGCCTTTCCTTTAATGTCATATCTCTGTGCAGACTCTATCAAAAAAGAATCTTCAAAATAATCCAAATATTTTTTTATGGTCTTTGCTGTAATACTTGATTTCTTAACTGTCTTAAATGTATTTTTCAATTTCTCAGGATTAGTAAGCGAACCTATTGCTGAAGAAAGGATATTTAACAAATCTTCCAGTTCCCCTTGGTTCTTTATTCTATTTCTCTTATATATGTCTGTGATATAGATTTCATCAAACAGTTTCTGCAATACGGTTGCTTTTTCATTTGCTCCCTCCCGTAGTACTACAAGCGGAATTCCACCATAAAGCATATACTCTGACAACCCTTCGTACTTATCTCCCTTATATACAGACATGAATTCTGCGAAACTTAATGGATACATATGGATTTCATCACCACGTCCGGCAAACTCAGTGATAATATCCTTGGACAAAAACTTTGCATTACTTCCGGTAACATATACATCCATATTATCCTTACGCAAGTACCCATTCAGAACAGATTCAAAACAATCAAGTAACTGTACCTCATCTAAAAGCAAATAATATTTCCCTTCACCGGTTGTTTGAGTGCGAATATATTCCATAAATAACTCCGGATTCACGCCTCGTTTTTCTTTCTCAACGCTAATAAGACTTTCGCCAATACGGTGAAGATCATCTGCAGAATCAAATGCAAAACGGATAATATGCTCTTTATCAACACCACTCTCTATCAAATAATTATAAAAGAGCGTATTCAACAGATACGATTTTCCACATCTTCTAATGCCTGTTATAACCTTTATTAGTCCATTATTTTGCTTTTTAATAAGTTTGTCTAAATAATACTCACGTTTAATCTCCATATTTGCTCGCTCCTTTAGGAAAGATTTTTGCAACCTGTTGCATTTTTCAGTTCTACAATATCATAATTTTACGTATTTTTCCACTCATCTCCTCAAATTAGGGAAGATTTTTGTAATTGGTTGCATTTTTCCGTCCCGAATTTTCTTCATGGAGTTTTAAATCACTTAGAAATTATGCCAATCCGTGAAGCACAATTCCTCATCCAGTTCCGCATAGGCTCCACACAAAATCGCCTCGTCAAAAGCATCGGAACACTGGAAGGCGATACTTCCGTCGCAAAGCGTCAACACCTCCGGAACGATATTGGCAATAAAACAATCGAAATCAAATGCCGGGAAAAAGGACCGGAGTAAAGCTTCAATATGTCCCTTGGGAATGCAGCCGTCGTTAGGCGATTCCAGATAAGGGACAAGACTTCTCAGGCCGTCGCGAGCGAAATTATAAAGTTCTGCGATATCCTCTTCATTACCATAAGGCAGCTTGTCCTCTAAAAAGAGTTCATCGATTACCATAAAATCTATTTCATAGCACTCCATATCCGTAAGGGTCTGCAACAAAAACGTACCGTTTATATTGTCGATATTGCGGGTTATTTTATCTGCGAAATCATTGAAATACTTGTTCAAGAACGCGATAAGCTCCTCATCCGTACAGTCCTCGTCAAGGTTATCCTGTACGATGTCCCATTCTCTGATTTCCTCCAAAGTGTCATTTATCTCAATCTCATCATCCGCAAAAGTACCGATGTAGCCAAAATTGATGGTTCCCTGTATATTGATTTCCCCGTCTTCCAGGGTTATGGAAATCCTGCTATTCGCCTGCTCATTTGAAGGTTCACTGCCGGATACTGTTTTTATTGACGTAATACTATAATCGCCTTCGTCCTCTTCCTCCCACAAATCAGCTAAACATTCTGCTTCATCAAAATCCATCTCATCCTCTGTATTAAACATTAACCACTTATGCGAATCTGCCTTATAGACAATAAAATCATTATCCATACAGTCAAACAGAGGTATCATTTTATTCTCTACAAACAGTTCACAAAGAGTCTCTGGTGCTTCCAGTATCTCGTCAAACGACAACACACGGCAGTCCTCATCAAAAAATATGGTTTCGTCGCAATTAGAAATGATTCTTTTTACCTCTTCCGGCAAGGTACATCCATATACTTCTTCAACTTGTTTTACCTTTGTCTCATCAATCTTCTGATTCGGAAGTTCTCTTAAATAGTCATTTCTGTTCTTTGGTATTACTGTTTCTATTGACGTAATACAATAATCACCTTCGTCCTCTTCAAATACAAAGACTAAATCTTGGTCAAAATGTGCAATCACTTTGTCGTCGGCCCATTCGTATGGTGTGTTATTCCACTCCAGAAATGCTTCTAAAAAGATTTTATGGTCTATCGTATAAGCCTCGATACCCCTTGCTACTATCTTTTTGAATTCATTCCTGTCAACTGGTGCATATACTTCCTCCGGTGCGTTGCCTATTCCGAGGAAAATATATTCCTCTTCCGGCTGTACGCAATAATAAACGTAATTATCTTTACTTATTCCACAACATAAGGCGGATATATGATCTCCG
>SVFS01000024.1 GCA_015056725.1 Lachnospiraceae bacterium
GATGCAATTTTCTTTAATAAAAATTTCGTCTTAAGGTTCATCGTGTCTCCTCCTTCAAGTCCAACGTTTTTATTTTATATCTTCCACTTTCTTTTCAAGCGGTTTTTCCAACACAGCCGGATTTTTCATAATTTTACGAAGTTCCCTGAGTGCTTTTGCAAAATACAGACCGTCACAAAAACGTTCATCGGATACAAGACTGAATCCCATTCTCTTCTGGGATATGATTTCTCCCTTTTCTACTACAGGAACCATCTTTTCCTTACCCATAGCAAAGAAAAGTCCATTTGTTCCGAATTCGCAAGTATGGTGGTACACGTAGTTAATACCGAGTGATTTCAAATTTGTAATGTAAAATGAAGTATGGAAGGGACTGAAATTAATAATTGCTTTCGGCAACATATTATGTCTGTCCATCCACATAAGCACAGCCACTACCACATTCAAAATTCCGCTTGGGATAGCAGTAAAGAAACGGGCTAATTTATCAGTATCATTTTCTTCTGTACGGAGAACCGTTTCCTTACGGATTGCTTCATGAATTATATTGGCAATTTCTATAATGCTTTCCGTCCCTTCAAAGCATAACTTAATTGTCGTATCAGGACTGTCTATATGTAATTCCGGATGAATCGTAAAGCTCACCCAGATTTTTGGTCTTGCATAAATTTTACCATTCATGACAAAACGATTAAGTCTAGGATACAGGGCAATTGTACGGACAATTCCCGCAATAAAAATCTGCATATAGTCAAGTCTTATGCCTTCTGCTTCTTTTTCTTTAATGTATTTGTCCCACATGGTACAATCAAACGAATCCTCATACATATTCATCGCATCATAACGTCTCTTCATGAGAAATCCGGTAATCAACTGTAGCGGTTCAATATTTCTAAGCAGTCTTCCGTCAGGTCTTTTGTTGAACATAATTTTCTCCATTTTCCTTAAATATTTATATTTTTTCAACTAAATCATATTCGTTTATTACCTTACATCGTATGTCGAAAATTGACTTATTGTCAATATCTAAACTATATATTAAAAAACTCTTAAATAACATTTTTCGCCATCTTAATTTATTTTTTCTGTGCTATAATTCCTCTTTGTCAAAGGTATTATTAAGAGTCTCCGGTCACCGGCTGTACTCCTTCCTTTTAACATTTCGAGGTGTCCCCATGGAAAAGAAAAAAACGTCCTTTTTATTTAAAATCATAGTCGCACTCATTCGCCTGTTTTATGGCAAAACCGAAATCATCGGCCTTGAGAATCTGCCTGAAAAAGATGCAATTCTTGTTGCCAATCACGCGCAAATGAACGGTCCTATTGTGGGCGAATTATTTCTTCCCGACAACTGTTACATCTGGTGTGCCGGTCAAATGATGCATCTGAAAGAAGTACCCCAGTACGCTTTTACGGATTTCTGGTCGCAAAAGCCAAAATGGATTCAGCCATTTTTTAAATTAGTTTCTTATGTAATTGCACCATTATCCGTAGTTCTTTTTAATAATGCACGAACCATTCCTGTCTATCACGACATGAGAATTATGTCTACTTTTAAAAGCTCTATGCAGATGCTGCAAAAGGGTGCCAACCTTTTAATCTTCCCCGAGAAAGATGAAACCTATAATAATATACTGTATGCTTTTCAAGATAAATTTATTGATCTTGCAAGACTATATTATAAAAAAGCCGGAAAGGAACTCGTTTTTGTTCCTATGTATGTAGCACCGGCATTTCATAAAGCATATATCGGAAAAGGCATTACATTTCATGCCTCATGTCTCGATGATGATGTCATACATAGCAATAATCCAAAATACGAATCAGCTATAGATATAGAAAGAAACAGAATATGCACGTATCTCATGGAAGAAATTACGGATATAGCCCGTAAGCTCCCTGAGCATACTGTAATCCCATATCGTAATCTTCCTAAGAAATACTATCTGACAAACAAAGACGTTACGGAGGTGCCACATGAGAAATCCCGTAGTTGATTACCGTTCTTTTAAACTCTCTAAAATAAATGAGCCGCAATATAGACATCTGCTACTTTTACTTGGATGGCCAATTTATTTTGCATTGTATTTTATAACCGAACAGCTCATTCCACTGGAAAGATGCTATCCCATTCATTGTTTTCTGGATGACATCGTACCTTTTTGTGAATATTTTGTAATTGCTTATGCGGGCTGGTATTTTTTAATTGTGGGCTCCCTTATATACCTTGCACTTTACAATCCTGATAATTTTAAAGGCATGATGAAATTTATCATTACCACTCAGGTTGTGGCCATGATTATCTATATTATTTTTCCGAACCGTCAGGATTTGCGTCCTACCGAATTTGTAAATGAAAACCTATTTACTTTTATCATGGGTCTCATTTATAAATTCGACACCAGTACGAATGTATGTCCCTCTTTACATGTGGCATATTCTATCGGTATTGCGTCGACCTTTTTGAAGGAAAAGTCTGTATCCAAGTTATCTAAAACACTGATTACTGTTTTCTGCTTTATGATTTGCATTTCTGTAGCTTTTGTGAAACAGCATTCGGTAGTCGATATTTTTGCAGCCATACCGGTCTGCATTTTGGCAGAATGGATTGCGTTCGGTGGATACTGGAAAGAAAAAGCCGCCAAAAAAACAAACAATACATAGTTACAAAAGCAACGGCAGTAGAACACACACTGTTCTACTGCCATTATTTTATCTTTTATTATTATTCTCTCTATAAAGCTTCTACTTCTTCAACTGGAATCTGGATACTAATTCATGCATCGTTGTAGCCTGTGCTGTCAGTTCTTCACTTGTTGCATAAGATTCCTCAGCTGCTGCAGAGTTGCACTGTACTACTTCAGAGATACGTGCAATACCCTGGTCTGCCTGTTCTACAGATTCTGCCTGAATCTGGGAATTTTCAGCAAGCTGTTTGGATGTTACAGCAATCTTCTGAATCGCCTCTACCACACCTGTTATAACATCTGCTGTTCTGTGAAGAAGTTCACTACCTTCTTTGATTTCGTTCAATGTATTGCTTACCAGTTCTCTTGTATGAACTGCAGATCTTGCACTCTGGTCTGCAAGTGTGCGGATTTCATCTGCTACTACTGCAAATCCACGTCCTGCTTCACCGGCTCTTGCTGCCTCAATACTTGCATTCAAGGATAATAAGTTTGTCTGGCTCGCAATATTTTCAATTTCAGAAATGATATCTTCAATTTTTCTGGATGTATCATTAATACGGTTCATGGATTCTACCATGTTATCCATTTCCCGATGACTGTTCTTTGCATCTTCTGCACATTTCAGTGCCTGTCGATATGCTTCTTCTACGCATTCAACGGTATAGTTAAGACCATCTGATACTGTATTCATTGTGGCAAGCATTTCTTCTACGGACGCTGCCTGGTCTGTTGCGCCTTCTGCAAGGCTCTGTGCTGCTTCTGCCAGATTTCCGGCACCGCTGTTTACCTGATTGGAAATATCTTCTACCTCTTGTAACGCATCACTCACACGGATGTTCATTGTCGTAATAGCAATAAGAAGTTCTTCCAAATCTCCGCAATATGCTTCCGCACATTCTGATTCAACATTAAAGTTGCGGTTACTCATTTCAGAACACATTCTCTCTACGTCAAAAATAATCATCTGTAAGCGTTCTGCCATATCGTGGGAGGCGTTCATAAGTGCTGCAATTTCATCTTTCGCTTCACTTGTTGGGAACGGTGTCTTAATATCACCTTCTGCAAAAGTACCGAATCTTTCTTCCAGTTCTGCAAGTGGTTTTGCAATACCTCTGGAAATAACATGTGCAATGCGTTTGGACAAGATAATTGCCACAATAATCAGCACTACCATCAAAACGATAGCTACTGTTTCAAGTACTTCACAAATCACTTCCATTTGATGTTCTTTTTCAATATTGATATTCATCAATTCTAGTGTAGCAGCATCCAAAGCTTCATACAACGGAGCCAATTCTTTGATTGCCATATCCTGTGCCTGACGGCATAATTCCTGGTCAGTTGTGGCACCGAGTGCAATAATTTCTTTTTCTTTTGCCAGGTATGCATTTAATGCCGCTTCTATCTTTGCATATGCTGCCTGTCCTTCTGCTGTAACAACAGTTTCTTTAATAGCAGCAAATCTGTTCTGTGTATTTGCTACTCTCGTATCATGTTTCGATACCATCAAATCAATCTGTTCCTGGTCTTCATAACCGATAATACCGCGTGTATTGGAACGACATTCTGCATATTCATTCATAAACAATGCAATATCACCTTGTGGTAAAGCATAATTTACCATCGCTTTTTCAAAATTCGACACAACGATAATAAGCGAAAGTATCCCTGCCACAGATCCGACAGAGGCAATCAAAATAATCGTCTGAAACGCCTTTTTCAATCGTTCTTCAATACGCATCCCTTTAAAATTAAGAAATTTCTTTTTTTGTTTTTCTTTCATTTTCAGGTACTCCCTTCTCTTTTTGTAGATTATACTTTTTGTCTGACCATAAAGAGTTTTTCATGGTATAACTTATTGCTATTATAGTCCTTACCAAACCTGTTTTCAATATCATTCGGCATTTTTCGTGCTATTTTTTTGGTTATTTTGTATATATGCATCGGTTTTTACTTTTTTCTTTATTCCGTTTTGCACAATTCCGCATTTTTATGCTCTTATTCCTGTTTTTATTCTTATCTGCAAAAAAAGAGTCCGGATGTAACCGAACTCTTTTGATTTCATTAAGATTTATTTTGCCTGTTCAAGTGCAAGTGTAACAGTTGTGATATCACAAACTTCTGTTGGTCCGTAGTACTGGATAGCACCCGGATATTTGAAGCATGTTTCAAGCGCCCACTGTTCACGATGAGCTTCGAAGTATTTGAATGGTGCACCATCAAGTTCTACAAGAGCTTTTTTGATAACCGGTTTGTCTTCACCGTGTCTTCTTTCGATGTTCATCATCTTTGTAATAGGCATACCACCTGCAACCCATTCATTAGCCGGAGCAGAAAGGTTAGATACTTTAGATAAGTATCCGTTGTAACCGTACTGGATAAGCATGAATGCGTTATAACCTAAAGAGTAGCAGTAGTCAGAGTCAAAGTTAGATGGGAATGCACATCTTCCTTCATAACCTAAGAAGTGGTGAAGTGTGCTGAATTTACCTTTGTATGTTCCTGCTGCTTTTCTTGCTGCTAATTTATCTGCTACAAGTGCAGAGAATAATTTTTCAGATTCAATTAAAGAAACCTGTACGTTACCGTGTGGATCTCTTTCTAAGAATAACTGCTGCTGGATAGCCTGTGGAAGAATTGCAAATACTTCCATAGATTCTTTTGTTAAGCCTTTTTCGATGAATGCATATTTAGCTTCCCATGTTGGAAGTGCATTAAATTCATCAGCTTTGCTTCCTGCAAGAAGTTCGTTGATTTCCTGGATAAGTACGGAGAATTCAGGAACGAATTCTACAACACCTTCTGGAATAACAGCGATACCGAAGTTCATGCCTTTTGCTGCTCTTGCTTCTACAGAATCAGCAATGTAATCAGCGATTGCAGAAAGAGACATCTTCTTAGCTGCTACTTCTTCAGAGATTAAGCAGATGTTTGGCTGTGTTTCAAGAGCACATTCAAGAGCTACGTGGCTTGCAGAACGTCCCATAACTTTAATGAAGTGCCAGTATTTCTTAGCGGAGTTACAGTCTCTTGCGATGTTACCGATGATTTCACTGTATGTCTTTGTAGCTGTATCGAAACCGAAAGAGCATTCGATATCTTCGTTCTTTAAGTCACCGTCGATTGTCTTAGGGCATCCGATTACCTGAACGCCTGTGTTATTAGCTGCAAAGTATTCAGCAAGGATACCTGCGTTTGTATTAGAGTCATCACCACCGATGATAACGATAGCTGTAATGCCGTGTTTTTTACAAACTTCAGCAGCAATAGCAAACTGTTCGTTTGTTTCAAGTTTTGTTCTACCGGAACCGATGATATCGAAACCACCTGTATTTCTGAACTGGTCTACGTATTCGTCTGTTAATACGATGTAATCATCTTCGATAAGTCCGCTTGGACCGCCTTTGAAGCCGTAAAGTTCGTTTTCTTTGTTTGTTGCTTTTAAAGCATCATACAAACCGCATACAACGTTATGTCCGCCAGGAGCCTGTCCACCGGAAAGAATAACACCTACAACCTGTTTCTTTGCTTCAGATGTGTTCTGACCTTTTTCAAAAGTAATTTCTTTCTTACCATAAGTATTTGGGAAAAGTGCTTTGATTTTTTCCTGATCAGCTACGCTCTGTGTTTCGTTACCTTCCTTTACGCAGATGTCTGCGATACCGTTTCTAAGCATACCCGGAAGCTTTGGTGTATACTCATATCTGGCTTTCTGTAATGCTGAAATATTCATAACTAAATCTCCTTTATAATATTATACAATCATACAGGGTTTATTTTAGTACATTTTAGGTACTAAAGTAAACCCTGTATGAAAAGAAAAGTTTAATATTATTGTATTTTTTGTTATCTTTGTACTCTTGCGCCTGCGCCACCCATGATAGCTTCTACTTCTTTTTTGCTTGCCATAGTAGTATCACCAGGAGTTGTCATTGCAAGTGCGCCGTGAGCTGCACCGTAGTTAACAGCAATTTCTGCATCACCTGTTGTCATAAGTCCGTAGATTAATCCGGAAGCGAAAGAATCACCACCGCCTACACGGTCCATGATTTCAAGTCCCTTGTAATCTTTTGCTTTGTAAATTTCACCGCCTGCCCAGCAAAGAGCGCTCCAATCGTTTACTGTAGCTGTTTTTACTTCACGAAGTGTTGTAGCAACAGCTTTAAAGTTTGGATATGTCTTTACTGCTTCGTTGATCATCTTTTTGTAACCGTCGATGTTTAATTCTTTCAGGTTTTCATCGTTTCCTTCGATTTCAAAACCAAGACATGCTGTGAAATCTTCTTCGTTACCAATCATAACATCAACATATTTTGCAATTTCTTTATTTACTTCCTGTGCTTTTGCAAGACCACCGATTGCACTCCACATGGATGGACGGTAGTTTAAGTCGTAAGATACGATTGTTCCGTATTTTTTAGCTGTCTTGATTGCTGCTAAAACTGTTTCACAAGACTGTTCTGATAAAGCAGCGTAAATACCGCCTGTATGTAACCAGCGTACGCCTAATGTACCGAAGATATATTCAAAATCAAAATCTTCCGGAGTTGCTTTGGAAATCGCTGTATTGGCACGATCAGAGCAACCTACTGCTCCACGGATACCGAAACCTCTTTCTGTAAAGTTAATACCGTTACGGCATACTCGGCCGATACCGTCTGTCTTCATCCATTTAATCAAGGAAGTATCTACGCCACCCTGCAGGATAAAGTCTTCCATTAACATACCAACTTCATTATCAGCAAACGCTGTAATAACTGCTGTCTTTAATCCGAAACATCTTCTAAGGCCACGTACTACGTTGTATTCTCCGCCGCCTTCCCAAGCTCTGAAGCTTCTTGCTGTACGGATTCTGCCTTCACCCGGATCAAGACGAAGCATGATTTCACCGAGAGATACTGCATCATATTTGCATTCATTTGCAGGTCTTAAATTTAAATCCATTTTTTAATCTCCTGTTAACCTAATCTTTATTTTATTGTTGCTTTTCGCCTATTTTCTGATTTCTGCTACTAATGCAACTGCTTCTTTTGTCATTTCTTTAATCTTATCAAATTCACCGGCTGTAATCATGTCGCCTTTTACCATCCAGCTTCCGCCGCATGCCACGATTTTCTTAAAGCCAAGATAATCTGCAAGATTTTTTGCACTAATACCGCCTGTCGGCATAAATTTCATATTTGTATAAGGCGCTGCAAGTGCTTTGATTGTTGCCAATCCGCCAAACTGTTCTGCCGGGAAGAATTTTACTACTTCCAAGCCGCGTTTTACTGCCTGTGCTACTTCAGAAGGAGTAATACAGCCCGGTAATACTAAGATATCTTTTGACAAACAGTAATCTACGATTTCCGGATCAAATCCAGGGCTTACGATAAATTTTGCACCTGCTGCCACAGCACGGTCTACCTGGTCAATTGTCAAAACAGTACCTGCGCCAAGGAGCATTTCCGGGAACTGTTCTGCCATAATTTTGATAGATTCTTCTGCAGCATCTGTACGGAAAGTTACTTCTGCACATGGAAGTCCGCCTTCGCAAAGAGCTTTTGCAAGCGGTGCTGCATCTCCTGCATCATTTAATACGACTACAGGCACTACACCGAGTTCCTGTACTTTTTGTAATAATTCGCTCATATTATACCTCTCTAGGAAACATATTTCTTTAAAGTTGCTCTTACAGCACCAGGACCGGCAATCATTTCACGGAAATAATCACATACGGTCTGTGCCATACCTACTTCATATAAATTTACACCAAAAATAGTTGCGTTTTCAAGTGCTGGCTTTAATGCTGTTTCTACGTCAGCATCTTTTCCTAATTCGATACCTGCCACATATGGACATACTGTATCAAGAAGCGGATCGGAGCTAAGTTCGAAGGCTTCACCGTTATCATTTACAGCCATTAAGTAACGTAACCAGCCTGCAAATACAAGCGGAATCAGTTTTAAGTCAGATACATTTAAGCTGTCACTTGCTGCATACGCTTTAATTGTTTCGCCATAACGGATTGGCAATTTCTGAGAAGTATCTGTTGCAATACGCTGTGGTGTATCCGGCATGAAAGGATTCGGAATACGTACATTTAATACGGTATCGATGAATTCTTTCGGATCAAGTACACCCGGATTTACTACTACAGGAAGTCCTTCTACATAACCGATTGTTTCTACCAGTTTCTTCAGTTCCGGATCTTTCATTTCTTCGGAAATCTTTACATATCCTAAAAGGCATCCATATACTGCCAGTGCTGTATGAAGCGGATTCAAACAGGTACATACTTTCATACGTTCTACTTTATCTACTGTTTCACGCTCTGTAAACATGAGACCGCCTTTTTCAAGTGCATCCGGTCTTCCGTTCGGGAATGCATCTTCAATAACGAGGTATTCACATTCTTCTGCATTTACGAATGGTGCTACATATGTATTTTTGGATGTAATAACCGGGTCAAGTTCTTCTACACCGTCTGCTCTTAAGATTTCTTCTACGGATGCATCCGGTCTAGGTGTAATCTTGTCAATCATTGTCCAAGGGAAAGAAACTTTGGAAGCATCATTGATGTATGCTTTAAAGCCTTCTTCTGCCACATCGTTTTCTGCCCATTTTTCTGCAAATGTATTTACTGCCGCATACAATTTATCTCCATTGTGGGAGCAGTTGTCCATACTTACCATTGCTACCGGTTTTTCACCTGCTTCATATCTTGCATAAAGAAGCGCTGCTACTTTTCCCATGTAGCTGTTCGCTTTTTTCGGACCATTTGCAAAGTCCTCCGGTACGCCCGGAAGATAATCACCTTTACCGTTTACAAGGCTATAGCCTTTTTCTGTAATCGTAAAGGATACTATCTGAAGAGAATCTTTTCCAAAAATTTCAACAAGACGATCAAAATCTTTTCTGTTTTCAGCATCAACAGTAAGGGATTCTACCACACTACCGATTACTGTTTTTTCTACGTTTCCGTCTGCTTTTAATGTTACAAGGAGATTGTAATCATCATGTGGATGATTCATTTTCTCGATAATTTCATAGTCATAACCTTCTGCTACAACAAGTCCTCTGTCTAAAAGACCTTCGTTCAAAAGATTCTGTACTACATTTGCCTGGAATGCACGGAAAATATTTCCCGGTCCAAAATGAATCCAAAACGGATTTTCTTTTGTAGCAGCAGTTACTGCCGCACGGTCAAATTTCGGAAGGTTATAACCTTTTTCTTCCCACTGAGCTTTATTGCTAAGTCCTTGCTCGTTTAATCTCATTTTGCTGCTGCCTCCTTTTCAATTGCTTCCCAGAGACCCTGTAAGTAGCATGCACCAAGTGCTCTGTCATATAAACCGTAACCAGGCATTGCTACTTCGTCCCAAATCATACGTCCGTGGTCAGGACGGATTGGTCCGTCAAATCCGATATCATATAATGCTCTCATGATTGCATGCATATCAAATGTTCCGTCAGAAGAAAGGTGTGCGGATTCTTCAAAGTTTGTTGGTGTAATGAAGTTTAAGTTACGCACATGTGCAAAGTGGATTCTTCCTTTTAAGGAACGGATCATATCCGGCAAATCGTTTTCAAGGTTTGTACCGTAAGAACCGGAGCAGAATGTTACACCATTGTGTTTATTATCAACTGCTTTCATCATACGAAGAATGTTTTCTTTGTTGATGATAATACGTGGAAGACCAAATACGCTCCATGCAGGATCATCCGGATGAATCGCCATATTGATATCGTATTTATCACATACAGGCATAATTCTTTCTAAGAAATATACTAAATTTTCAAATAATTTTTCATCATCGATTTCTTTATACATTTCAAAGAGTTCTTTTACTCTTTCCATTCTTTCAGGTTCCCAACCCGGCATAATCGTACCGTTTGTATCACCTGCGATAGATTCAAACATTTTTTCAGGATCAAGAGAATCAACTGCTTCCTGTGTATAAGCAAGTACTGTAGAGCCGTCTTCACGTACTCTTGCAAGCTCTGTTCTTGTCCAGTCAAATACAGGCATGAAGTTATAACATACCATGTGGATGCCTTCTTCGCCTAAGTTTTCAAGACACTGAATATAATTATCGATATATTTGTCTCTGTCTGCTGCACCTGTCTTGATTGCATCGTGTACGTTTACACTTTCGATACCTGCTACATGAAGTCCTGCTGCTTCTACTTCATCAATCATTGCACGGATTTTTTCACGTGTCCAAACTTCGCCCGGCTGTGTATCATATAATGTTGTGATAACACCTTTTACGCCCGGAATCTGGCGAATCTGTTTTAACGTTACTGTGTCAAATTTGGAACCATACCATCTTAATGTCATTTCCATAGTCATTTACCTTCCTTTTCTTTTATTGTCATATACCGTTTCTATTTACAGGGTAACTCCCTTTTTAAAAATTGCCATATCCTGAAGACCGGCTTTTTCACTACACACTTTCTCGCCTGATGCTACTTTTATAACATAATCAAATAATGCTCTTGCTGTAGTTTCCATATCCTGATCTTCAACCAGCACCCCTGCATTAAAGTCAATCCAATTGCTCTTTCTTCCTGCAAGATTGCTGTTTGTAGATATTTTTACCGTCGGGACAGGACACGCGAACGGTGTTCCTCTTCCAGTTGTAAACAGTACGATATGGGCTCCGCTGGATGCAAGTGCTGTGGATGCTACCAGGTCATTTCCCGGTGCACTCAGAAGATTTAACCCTTTTGTCTGTACTCTCTGTCCGTATGCCAGCACACCTTTTACTGCCGCGCTACCGGACTTCTGGATACATCCGAGGGATTTATCTTCCAGTGTGGTAATACCACCTTTTTTATTTCCCGGTGACGGATTTTCATAAATCGTCTGGTTATTGTCCTTGTAATACTGTTTAAAATCGTTAATCAGTTTTACTGTCTCTTCAAACAACTGCGTATTTTCGCAACGGTTCATTAAGAATGTTTCCGCACCGAACATTTCCGGTACTTCTGTTAAAATCGTTGTACCGCCCTGGCGGACAATTAAATCCGAAAATTTTCCTACTGCCGGATTGGCTGTAATGCCTGAGAAGCCATCGCTTCCGCCACATTTGAGACCGATAATCAATTCGGATACTCCTATAGGCTCTCTTTTAAAGGTTGAAATGTAAGCATGCAGTTCTTCCAATATTTTGGCACCAGCTTCCATTTCATCTTCCACATCCTGACAAACAAGGAAACGTACTCTGTTTGCGTCGTATTCACCGATGTAAGATTTCAGTACATCAATATTGCTGTTTTCACAGCCCAGCCCCAGTACGAGTACTGCCCCTGCATTCGGATGATGAATTAAATCGGCTAAAATTGTCCGCGTATTCTCTTCATCCTCACCCATCTGGGAGCAACCGTAAGGATGCTGGAATGCAATGATTTTGTCTGTATCCAACGCCTGATTTGCTGCCTTTGCCATTGCTGTACCAATTGCATTGACACACCCTACTGTGGGAATAATCCAGACTTCGTTTCTGACACCTACTTTTCCGTCCGGTCTGCGATATCCCATAAAGGTTTCTTCTTCCATCGGACTAAGGTCTGTATCAACAGGCTGATAACTGTACTCCAGCAAATCTCCAAGCGCCGTTTTTACATTATGGGTATGTACCCACTGTCCCGGCTTTAAATCCTCTGTAGCATTTCCGATACAGCTTCCGTATTTCATGACACCTGTTCCTGCCGGTATTTCGGTAAGTGCCATTTTGTGGCCTGCCGGAATGACTTCCATTGCCACAATTTCTTTATCATCCAAGGATACGGTTTGTCCTTTTGCAATCTCTTTGATTGCTACAAGCACATTGTCCTTTTCATGAATCTTAATATATTCTTTCATTGAGTGCTCCTATCTTATGCGAAAACATCTTCCATCGTCGCTCTCATACCCTTTGTACGGATATCAGAAACATAAGAAGCAATCATCTGTTCCAAACCTTCAATCAGGCTTAAATCCTGCCCCCAGAAATCTACATTGGAAAGAACTGCTTTTGCATATTCTGCTTCAGCTTTTCCACTGTTTTCTGCAAAGAATTCAAGTACTGCCGCATCATCTAAGATTCTATATTCTGCACCGTCTCTATTACCGATGAGTGCACTGTCTTTGATTTCACTACCTGTATAGAATGCCATTAGGGCTGCCAATGAGAATGTCAAATGCTTCGGCAGAGCCTTTTCCTTTTCGATATATTCAAGGAAGCTCGGCATACATCTTGCTTTCCACTTGGAAACAGAGTTTAAGGAGATAGACAACAGTGCATGTTTTACATATGGATTTTCAAATCTGGTCAATACTGCATTTGCAAAGTCTACCAAATCCTGTTTCGGTAATGTAAGAGTCGGAATAATTTCATCAAAAATCGTATCTTTGATGTATTTCAAAATCAGCTCATCATTCATGGATTCCAATACAATATCATTACCGCAAAGGTAAGATGCCAGTACAAACGATGTATGTGCACCGTTTAAGATACGCACTTTTCTCTGTTTGTATGGTTTCTGATTGTCTGTAAAAATAACCGGAAGTCCTGCATCCGGAAGCGGAAGTTCTTTGCTGATATCCTTCTCACTTTCGATAACCCAAAGTGCAAACGGTTCTCCTGTTACGAGCATACGGTCTTCGTATCCAAACTCTTCCCAGATAGCCTCTGCTTCATCTCTTGGATAACCTGTTACGATGCGGTCTACCAAGGTAGATGTAAATACGCAGGCTTCATTTACCCAGTTTACAAAGCCTTCTTCCAGCTGCCATAAAGCTGCCAGCTTTAATACACATTCTTTTAAATGAATTCCGTTATCATCAATTAATTCTACAGGGAGCATTACAAGACCCTTGTCCATTGCTCCGTTAAAGTATGTATAACGTTCATATAAAAATTTAGTCAGTTTACCCGGGAAGCTCTTTGGTGGCATAAATTCCAGCTTGTCGCTATCATCATATGTAATACCTGCTTCTGTTGTATTACTTACAACAAACTGCAAAGTATCAAGCTTTGCATATTCTGCATATCTGTCATATTCGCCATAAGAATCCACTACGTCTGCTACGCTTGTGATAATTCTGTTAAGCTTCTGTGGCTGTCCATCCACGATACCGCGAAGCTGTACCGTATACTGGCATTCCTGAGCTTTGATGTAATCCACGCTACCAAATTCAATTGGTTTTACAAGTACGATATCTCCGTCAAACTTGCCCTGTTCGTTTGCAATATCAATCATATAATCTACAAAAGCACGCAGGAAATTTCCTTCTCCAAACTGCAATACTTTTATCGGTCTGTCTTTTTTATTTGTTTTAATTTTACTTAATGCTTCCATCTTCTATCCTCTCAAGTTTTATCCAAAATTTATTCTACCGGAAGTTTAAAATAGTTCTTTGCATTGTAGTAAGAAATACCTTTAATAATTTCTTCAAGCATTTCCATATCAGCCGGATATTCTCCGTTTTCTACCCAACCACCTACAAGATTACAAAGAATTCTTCTGAAATATTCATGTCTTGTGTAAGATAAGAAACTTCTGGAGTCTGTAAGCATTCCTACAAAGCCGGATAAGTTTCCTAAGTTTGCAAGAGAAATCATCTGATTTTCCATGCCTACTTTATGATCATTGAACCACCATGCGCTACCCTGCTGAATCTTAGCAACTGCTGTAGAATCCTGGAAACAGCCAAGGATTGTACCAATTGCTTCGTTATCGTTTGGATTCAGGCTGTAAATAACTGTTCTTGGAAGTTCGTTTGTCGCAATGAGTGCATTTAAGAAATCTGCAAGCTGTGCAGATGGTGCATAGTTGTTGATACAGTCAAAGCCTGTATCAGGTCCCATCTTGTCATACATGAACTTGTTGTTATCACGTTTACAGCCATAATGTAACTGCATACCCCAGTCAAGTTCATTACATTTCTTGCCCATGTAAATCATAAATGCTGTCTTAAACTGCAGTTCTTCTTCTCTTGTTACTGCTTCGCCGGAAAGTCTCTTTGCAAGAATTGCTTCAATTTCTTCTGCTGTTGCAGGTGCATACATTACATATTCAAGAGCATGGTCAGAAACCTTACAGCCGTTTGCATTAAAGTAATCCATTCTGTTTGCAAGCGCTGCTTTTAAATCTTCGAAACTCGCAATCTTATCCATTCCTGCTGCCGCTGCCAATTTTACAAGATAATCTGCAAAATCCGGTTTTTCGATGTTCATTGCCTTATCCGGTCTCCAGGATGGAGCAACTACTACGTCAAAGCTGTCATCTGCTTTAATCTTCTGATGCCATTCCAAAGTATCAATTGGGTCATCTGTTGTACCGATAAATTTAACGTTACTTTGTCTGATCAGATTGCGTACGCTCATGGAATCATCCTGCAATTTTTCGTTACAAAGATTCCATACTTCATCAGCTGTCTTTTTGTTTAAATGACCGTTATATCCGAAATATCTTTGTAATTCCAGATGGCTCCAATGGAATAATGGATTTCCGATTGCTTTTCCTACACACTCTGCCCATTTACAGAATTTCTCATAATCAGATGCATCACCTGTAATATACTTTTCTTCAACACCACAGGAACGCATAAATCTCCATTTGTAATGGTCCCCACCAAGCCATACCTGTGTAATGTTTTCAAATTTGCGGTCTTCCGCGATTTCCTTTGGATTGATGTGGCAGTGATAATCGATAATCGGTGTTTTCGCTGCAAAATCATGATACAGCTTCTGTGCTGTTTCTGTTTCCAAAATAAAGTTTTGATCCATAAATGCTTTCATTACATATCCTCCATTTCTGATAACCTGTCTCTTTTATATAAACTTCATTACCTGATATTTAGTTTTCTCCTACAAATTCTTTTCGCATCGGATTAAAAATGTCTAATAAAATTCCTTCTTCCAGACATACACATCCGTGCTCAATACCATTTCTTTTCAGCAGTACATCACCTGCTCTGACAATCTTTTTCTCTCCGTCGACTTCAAATTCAAATGCGCCGGACACAATATAAGTAATCTGTGTATGCGGGTGTGAATGTAATGCACCTACACCACCTTTTTCAAAATGATTTTCCACACACATCATCTCATCTGCATATGCCATAATCTTACGGGAAATCCCTTGTCCACAAGGCTCTAAATCAATCTCTTTATTAAAATTCCAAATATTGTTTTTTTGTGTTTTCATACTCTGCCTCCCGTATTCCTTATCTTACTCTTTTTCACTTTCAATAATCTGTTCGATAATATCCATATAGTCACCGCAATACTTTTCATAAATAGGCTGTACTGCCTCTCTGAATCGTCTTTTTTCATCTGCCGAAAGAATTGTGACTTCCGTTCCGTGCGCTAACGCATTCGTTCTTGCAGTTTCCTCATACTCTACCCACAACTGACGTTCATAAAGCGCTGATTCTTTTGCACATTCCAAAATAGTTTGTCTGTCTTCCTCACTTAATACTTTCCATGTATGAGCTGAACATAATTGCAATTCCGGTACACGCGTATGCTCATCTATGGAATAATATTTTGCCACCTCATAATGCTGCATAGAGTTGTAAGAAGGCCAGTTATTTTCTGCGGCATCAATATGTCCTCTCTCAAAAGCAGCATAAATCTTTTCGTAATCTAATTGGACTGCTTCTGCACCAAGAGCTTCTATCGTATCCGCCATCATTTCCGATTCCTGGACTCTGATTCGCATTCCTTCCATATCTTCCAGACAGGTAATCGGCTTTCCGGTACTATAAAAATTACGGACACCGGCATCATACCAGGACAAACCTATGAGTTCTTCATCTTCTGTCATTTTCAGAAAACGGTCTCCCAATTCTCCATCCAAAATCGACCACATGTGTTCCGAATCCGTATACAAATACGGTGCTGACAATACATTCAGCTCCGGAAGATGTTCTGCTGCCGTTAGGGAAGATACTCTGGTAAAATCAATACCACCGTACTTTAACTGCTTCAGTACTTCTGTCTCCGTACCAAGCTCACCACCCGGTCTGACTAAAATCCGGATTCTTCCTTCCGTCTTTTCTTCTACCAATTCTGCAAAATACTTTCCCCCAAGCGTCGTCGGATAATCCTCCGGCTGGTTATCTGCATAATAAAAAACGTACTCCGGTACCACTTCATCATTACTTACATATTTCCAGACCAAAAGCCCGGCAAGAAGAACAAAAGCTGTCGTTAAACACACTATGATGCTCCGTTTTCTGTTCCATTTTTTCATGCTTTATTCTTCTCCTGTTTATCGTACGCGCCAAGAATACTGTTTCTATATTCTGTAGGCGTAACGCCTTCCAAGCGTTTAAACACTTTTGTAAAATAATTCGAATCACGATATCCTACTTTGTAGCTGATATCTTTAATATTAATCGAAATATCTTTTAGCAATTCCTTCGCACGTTCGGTTCTGAATTCTGTCAAATATGCTAAAAAGTTTTTATCAAAACATTGTTTAAAAATTCTACAAAAATATGCATCCGAATAATTCATGTGACCTGCAACATCCTGCAGGGAAATATCTTCAAAATAATGTGTTTTGATATATTCACTAATGACATCCGCCACCACATTTAATTTTACGTTTTCCGAATGATGTACACCCATCTGCTTCTCAGAAGAGTTTTCATCCGCTACAGAAACCATTTTGTTTTGAAGCATCCAAATGGCTGCATCTATAGTTGCTATCAGTTCTTCTTCAGATGTCGGTTTTAACAGATATTCCATTGCCTGTACTGAAATCGCCTTTTTTGCATAACTGAATTCATCAAAAGCTGTCAGAAAAATGATAATGGCATCTTCCGAATACTCTCTGATTTTTTCTGCTGCTTCCAATCCGTTTACACCGGGCATTTCAATATCCAATAGTGCAATTTTGCAATCCTGTTCTTTATAAAACTGTATAGCTTCTCTCCCATTTACAGCAGTAACAAGCTCCAGTTGCTTTTCATAATTTTTAAGCAACATTTTGGAAACTACTGCTCTTTCAATTGGTTCATCATCTGCGATTAGTATACGATACATATAGTTGTCCCCGATTTTTATCATCTCAGAATTATAATATGAATCTCAGTACCTTTCCCTTGGATACTTTTGATGATCATCTTACTTCCCGGATGCATTAATTTAATTCTTCTATAAATATTTCCAAGTCCTATATTCGAATGGGTATAATCCTCTTCCATTCTCGCCTGTACTCTATCTAACTCCTCTTCACTCATTCCGATTCCGGTGTCTTTTACCGAAATCTCAAGATTCTCTCCGTTTTCCCAAATACGGATATGGATGTTTCCGCCTTCTTCTTTCTTAGCAAGCCCATGAATTACTGCGTTTTCTACAAGCGGCTGCAATATAAAAGTCGGTATTTTTACTTGTTCTTCATCCGCATCACATTCAATTTCAAAGTGAATACGGTCTCCAAAACGCATTTGCTGGATATACATATAGTCTCTTATAATTTTCAATTCCCTGAATAGTGCTGTGTCCGTTTCAGAGTTTTGCAAATTATAGCGGAATAAGGAACTGAGTGCCTTTATCATCTGTCCTGTAGTTTCTGCATTTTCCAGCATCGCCATTCCGCCAATTACATTTAATGTATTGAACAGGAAATGCGGATTTATTTGATTTCGAAGGGCTTCAAGCCGCATTGTTTCTACCCGTCGCTCTGCTTCCAACCTTTGTACTTCTTCATGATGGAGTTTATCAAGGGTTGCCCTGTTCTCCTCCATCGCCATAATATATTCTCTGGTGGAATACTTCATTTTATTGAAAGCCTGAACCAAATCTCCAAGCTCATCTTTATTATCTACTGTTACATCTTCTATCTGAAACTCATTGGCTGCAATCTTTCTGGATGCATCAGCAAGCTTCGTAACCGGCTCAACAATTGCCTTGTTCATTGCCTTAGCAAGACCTGCCATACTAACCATTAAAAGCGTTCCAAAAGCAATTACAATCCATGGCGTAATAACAAGTGATGGTATCTTTTCCTGATAAATCTTACTGCTGTCTGCAATCGTTTCATCCATCAACTCATTTCCGTATTTTTGTAAATACGCCTGCATATCATACAGTTCATACAAACGTTCTACATAATTCGCCTGGTTTTCGTCATTATTCAAAAAAAATTCTCTCTGTTTCGCATATACCTCATAGCTGCTCCGTATGGACCAAGTATACGCATACCGTTCTTCACCAATTTGCGTATAGTTATAATTCAAAGCATATACCGAATCTCTTGTTTTCTCAATTGCCTCATCTAACAACACTTTTGTTTCTTCGTTTCCGTTTTTAACGTATTGTTCAAACAGGTCCATTTCTGTTTCCAGAGATTGCAAATAGTCATTACATTTGTAATTTTCATTTAAGATCGTTCCAAAGTCGACCATAGAAAATTTAACAATCAAAATATTAAACAAAATGGATAATGAAATAGACGCAAAAACAATCGCCGTAAATAATGCAATTTTGTTTTTAATTGTAAAAGCCCGCCAATTTTGCCGAATCTGCCTTATAAGCCCCATTCTTTTCATGCCTTCTCCATTTTATTTAAATATGCAAAATGCAAAACCATAGAAGCTCTTTTGCACTATGGCTTTGCATTTCTTTTTCATTTCTTTTTCATTTCGTTTATTGTATCTTGGACTGAATAAATGCCCAAAAATCCTGTTTTTGTTTTCCAAGCATACGATTTGTAATAATATAACCATGCTTTGCATCAGAGCGTACAATTACCATATTATATTCTTTTGTGACACTTGTAATTTTCTTCCATGGGATACTCTGTGCCTGTGTTCCCACTTCCACAAGAAGTCCTCTGTCATCAAATGTCAGTACCAGATTTTCCGGTATCATCATCGCCTGTCCTCTTGCTCTCAAATATACAAAGAACGGTTGCAGAACAGGAAATAAAATGCATCCGAAAAACAACAGTACTTCTACCGCATCACCGGCTGTTTTTCCAAAACGATATACCAGAGCAAACATTGCCAATGTAAATACGATATTGCATATGCCTACTGTCGAATGATAAGTGTGGTGCATGGACAGCAACCAAAAATCAGATGGTTTTACTTTATTTTCAAATCGATATGTCATAAAAATCCAAACCTTTATTGATATAGCATAAAACTATTTAATCACATAATTATTTCATAAATAAATTCGGCAGGAACATACTGATTCCCGGAATAAATGTAAGAAGCAGTAATACTACGATCATGCAAAGGTAGAACGGTAATGTTGCTTTAACAACACGTTCCATTTTAACTTTACCTACAGCAGAACCGATGAAAAGAACTGCACCTACAGGTGGTGTCAATAAACCGATACCACAGTTGAGAATCATCATGATACCGAACTGAATCGGATTAATACCAATACTGGTTGCAATCGGTAATAAGATAGGTGTAGCAATCAAAATGATTGGAGCCATATCCATAATACAACCAAGAACAAGTAAAATCAGGTTTAATAAAATAGCAATCACGTATGGGTTATCAGAAACACCAATAATTGCTTTTGCTGCCATATCCGGTACGTGTAAAGTTGTTAAACAGAAACCAAAGATACTGGATGTGGAAATCAAAATAAGTACTACGGATAAGATATCAACACATTTTTCCAGTTCCTGCCATACACCTTTCCATGTAAGACCTCTGTAAATAAATACAGAAACAATCAAGCTGTAGATAACGGCAATCGCTGCAGATTCTGTAGCAGTAAACCAACCGCCTACTACACCAACTACTACGATGATGATTGCTGCCAGTGCCCAGAAAGATACGGATAACTGTTTGATTAATGCCTTAAAGCTGAACTTATCTCCTTTTGGATAATGTCTCTTTTTAGAGATAATGTAAGAACCAATCATTAAGGAAATAGCAAGCATTGCGCCCGGAATATAACCTGCCAGGAATAAACTACCTACAGAAATACCGCCGGCACTCATTGCGTAAATTACCATGTTATGACTTGGAGGTACTAAAAGGCCTTCACAAGAAGAAGTAATGGTAACTGCTGTCGAGAAGTCATCATCATATCCCTGATCAACCATCATAGGAATTAAGATACTTCCAAGAGAAGCTGTATCTGCGGAAGCAGAACCGGAAATACCACCGAAGAAGTAAGAAGCAACGATATTTACCATCGCCATACCACCGGTCATCCATCCTACACAGGCATTTGCCAGTGCAATCAGTTTCTCCGATATACCACCGGAGCCCATCAGACATCCCATGGTAATAAAGAACGGTACCGCCATCAAACTGAAGGAACGAATACCTTTTACCATTTGCTGACATACAGTAATAAGCGGTTTATCCATTGCGATTAAGCAGAACATAGAAGACAATGCAACTGCATATGCAATCGGAAAACGAAGGAGAATCATAATAAGAAAACTGCCAAGTAATACTAAAATCGCTAATTGTTGAGCATCCATTATTCATTTTCCTCCTTTACGCAAATTTCTCTGATACGCTGATATAATTTTTCTATCTGGAAAATCAGCATTGCAACACCTGCCATTGGTACAGGCAGATACATCCAGAATCTGGATACCTTAGGCATACTTGTGAAAGTCGCCTTTGCACCGATACCTGTTGCATATTCCCAACCTACAGTAATCATAACTACTGCCAGTGCAAGCACCATAATGTCGGCCAGAAAATCAAGGAAAATCAAAACCTTTTTCGGCAAATATCTGTCGAAAGCATCCATACGAATATGGGCACCTCTACGGATAGCCAACGCCGCTGATAATACCGCCATATAAGACATCAATGTAAGCACCACTTCTTCACTCCATGCCGGATCATCGATAAACGGTACATAACGGCCAAGTACAGCATAAGAAGTGATAGCAATATCTGCTACCAACAGTACTTTACAAATACAAAGTACTGCTTTGTACAGGATGTCATACAGGGGTTTAATCTTATCAATTGTCTTAAAAACAGATGACATAACCTTCTCCTCCCACTCCATCTGAAAAATATAGGGCACAGAGATCACTCCCTGTGCCCTCAAACACATTTTACTTTATTTCACTATGTAAAATCTATAGTTTGTTTGAAATTACTGAAGATCTAAGATCTGCTGATATACATCTTCAAGACCTGCTGTCTGTTCTTCGATAACAGATTTTGTAGCTTCCTGCCATGGTGTAATATCTGTAACTTCAACAATCTTTGTACCTTCAGCTTTTAATTCTTCAAGTACTTTTGCTTCAGCGTCTGCAGAGATCTGTTTGTTGTATGCAGATGCAACTTTACCAGCTTCAACGAGAACATTCTGCTGTTCTTCTGTTAATTTATCCCATGCTTCATCTGTGATGATAACCTGAATAGCACCAAGTGTATGACCATCAAGGATCATTGTACCAGCTACTTCCTGGAATGCATTAGATTTGTAGTTAGCGATTGGCTGTTCAGCACCGTCTACTACACCTGTCTGTAATGCAGAGTATAATTCACCGAAAGCTACTACTGTTGGAGATGCACCAAGACCTTCTACAAGACCGTTCATAACAGGGTCATCAGATACACGAAGTTTTAAGCCTGCTAAATCTTCAATAGAGTTAAGTTCTGTAGCTGTGAAGAAATGACGGAAACCTTCTTCTCCGTAGAATAAACCTCTTACACCACTTCCGTTAACCTGTGGCTCAAGAAGGAAATCGCTTGCTAAATCAGATTCTGCGAAATTCCAGAAATGTTCACGGCTTACGAATGTGTAAGGAAGAGATAATAATTTGGATTTCTGTCCGCCGTAGCTTGTTAAAGCGAAAGCAGAGATACGGGACATATCAATTGTGCCAGCGCCACCGAGCATAGCGTCAAGTACGTCGTTTTCTGCACCTAATACACCACTGTGCTGGATGTCGATGATGATAGAACCATTAGACATTTCTTCTACTGTTTCTTTGAACTTTGTAGCTGTCTGTCCAACGATAGAATCAAGTGGATTAACTTCTGCGTATACTAATGTAACTGCTTCTGCTGCTGGAGCTGCTTCTTCTGCTGCTGGAGCTTCTGCTTCTGCTGCTGGAGCTTCTGTTGCTGCCGGAGCTTCTGTTGCTGCCGGAGCTGCTGGTGCTTCTGGCTCTTTAAGACCACATGCTGTAAGAGAAGCAACCATTGCTACACATAAAAGTGCTGCTAATAATTTCTTTTTCATTCTTATTCCCTCCTGAAAAGATTGTTAAACATTCGGGCACTTCGCCCTTACCACTATTATCAAGGAGAGACTTGTCTTCCGTAAACCGTAAAATTTTAATTTATATAGTAGATTTTTTACAAATCAACATTTTTCTTTCGTAAATAAGTTACATATCCTGCCAATCCCAATATGCAAATCATGTCAATAATTACCACAAATACAACCGATTGCATTCCATAATAAATACCGGAAGTTTCTGCAATTTTTCCGATAATGGACGGCATAAGGATAGAACCCGTACTTGCAATTGTCAAAATAAAACTCCATGCAAGGGAATACTTCTGGATAATTGTTCCTGTAAAAGAAACCGTGGTCGGATAAATTCCCGACATGCTAAAGCCAAAGCCCATAATTCCCAAAAGAATCCATTTTGTCGTAGTTCCAAATAAAAGAAGTATGAAAAATCCTACAAGTCCAACTCCCATCAACACTAAAAGCTTTTCTTTCTTTACCTTAGAGGATGCCCATGCCACAAGCAGTCTTCCCACTAAAATCATAATCCAAAGCACACTTGCGGTTACCTGTGAAAGAGACTCCGGTAAAAGACCTGTATCTTTAAAATATGTAATCATCCAACCGATAACGCCCTGCTCTGCGCATAAATAAAAGAACAGCGTAAGTGTACACACATAGAATAACGGTTCTTTAAAGAAACCGAACCCTGCACCGTCTTTCTTTTCCTGTTTCACTACCTTATCATTTTCAAGCGGAATAATATAATACATGCACCAGCTCAAAACACCCATAGCAAGCATAAAATAGCATGCATATATCCAGTTTGCTTCATTAGATGCCGTAATCGCCAATAAGATAAGCGGGAATGCAAAAGCACCGATGGCAAACATCGCATGTAAACCATTCATAATAGAAGCTTTTCCCGGTGCAAGCTCGTTAATCGCTTTATTGCAGAAATTACTGGTAGCACCTCTTGCAACACCGGTTAAGAAAAATGCCGCTGCTATAAAAAGCGGATTCTCTCCCAGAATGATCAACAGATACGATAATGCAAAAAATGAATTAAAAATCAAAATGCTCTTCTTTCTGCCAATCCATATCGGTAACGCACCACTAATAAAGCTGGACAAAAGGTTTCCTACGGAATGTAAGCTTACTATCATTCCACAAAATACATATTCCAATCCTTTGGCATCTCTGATAAACGGCAATAATGAGCCTATCGAAAGTGCCAGCATACCATTTACGACAAAAACGCCATAACTACAAATAAACTGTTTTTTCTTTGCACTATTTTGTAAAAACTCCATTTCTTTGTCCTCTACATTTCTTTTTGTTTATAGTGTTTATAGTGTTCATAGTATTCATGAACCAGGCTTTGGTAGCCCCATTTTTTCATTTGTTCATAGGATGTCCTATAGTTCCCCTTATAGTGACGGCCTGTAACGCAGTATCTGACATATTGCTGCATATACGCATCTATCTCTTTTAAACCAATATCTGTAGTCAGACACGAAAAAAACCACCTGCTCCAGGAAAACTCCGTACCATCGCCGCTATCATAAAGTTTTCTGTTCATTGCCCGGACAAATCCTTTGGCCGCTCGTTCTCCATCCAGATTCTTTTTCTCCGACCATCTGCGAAGGGCATGGGCTTTTCGTTTTATTTTGTCTTTCATTTTTTGTATCGTCGCAGCAGATAAGTCCACACTGCCGTGTCGGAAACAAAAGCCCAAAAACTCAAATCCTTCTTCCGGTTTGCTGATATGTACTTTCTTCGGATTTAATTGCAGTTGTTTTTCTTTAAGCCATTGATATAACTGCTCTTTTCTCCGTTCCAGTTCTGTATCAGTATCTGCAAACAATAAAATATCATCAGAATACCGAAAATACAATACATTTTCTTTCTCAAAAAAATGATCCATGTCCATCAGATACACATTTGCCAGAAACGGTGAAATCGGTGTTCCCGCCATGGCACCACGTTTTTCCCTAATACATTTTTCTATTCCGTCTTCACTGACAACCGCTACATCCGCAGTCAATAATCTCTCTAAAAAATCAAATAGTTTTCCATCCTCTTGCCTCAAAAAAGATAATTGGTTTAAAAGCTGATGTACATTAATGGAATTAAAATAATTGCTGATATCTACTTTCAAACAATACTTTTTTTCTATTCCACTTGTTTTACGAAGCCGTTTCACTGCATCTTTTACCCCATAATTTCTACGGAACGCATAACAATTATCCGCAAAAACAGTATCGTAACGATATAATAAATATGCCTGCAATTTCAAAAGCATACTGAAATCTCCGGCAAAAGAATATACAACCCTCTTTTTTGATGCACCAAGTTTATTAATCTCCTTCTTATAAGGAGATGGTAAATTTCCCCCTGACGCAAGTTCCAAAAGTACCGGCTGATATCTTTTCTGTCCGATATATTCCTCCAGTTCTTTTTGCTCTTTGTCGGATAAATGTTGTTTTTCTATTTTGTACTCTAAAAATTCCTGCCATACTTCTGGCAGGAACTGTTTATCCCATAACTCCATTTCCGTTTCCCCAATTAAGCTTATAAAAAAAGAAAGAGAAATAACTTTGAAGGAAACAAAGCGTGCTTGTTTCTACCAGACTGAACATATCCCTGCTACCTGCAAAGCACCTTTCGGAATAGGATATGCTTCATCCATCACAGGTGTAACTACCGTCACATTTCTCTTTCTTTTCTATCACTAATTTATGCAAACTCTCTTCGGATTCTTTCTTCCATATAGCCATACTCATTTGGCAGATATTCAAAGAAATCAACCATCTTTATACCATTATTGTCACAATAATTTTTCAGTTCACGGTTTGCTGTATGTTTATAGCTTTCATAAGTATCCCAAAGATTCACAAAACCTTTGCGTTCGCCATCTTTAGAGATAACGTATGTAAACATATCCGGTTTTGCAAAGCAGCCTCCACGAGAATAAATCTGTCTGCCGGCTTCTGCTTCAAGTGCATCCGGTGAAAATCCTCTTTGGACTTCATAGCCTTCCATTCCGTTCATAATCTGAGTAAACTTCATATCAAAGTTTCTGTTATCTGCCAGTTTTCTTGTTGGCTGTTCATTGTCTGACTGACCCAAACCATTCCGAATGGCGTCTGTCACCACATCAGATACTACATCCGTTACCGCTTCTTTTACCGCCTTTAAGCCCTTTTCCATTAACTTATCAAATAACCCCATATGTATCCTCCTATTTTATCAAACATCGCAAACATTTTGAGTATAGCAGACGCCTTACATGTTTTCAACAAAATTCCGCACTTCTTCCTGCAGATAGTTTCCAAGTTTCCCTTGTACATAACCGCTTTGACCGCCGCCTTTTCCGGAAAATGCTTCGTTCAATTTTTTCGCCGTTTCACGTACATCTCCACCTTTGCTGCTGAGTACATAATTGTATCCATCATCTCCGTTTTGGGAAAGCAGCAAATAGGTTTTATCACTATTTTCTGTCAGCTGATTGGCACAATATCTTAAATCATCAAAAGACAGATTTTCTGTCATGGCATAAACCAAATCATTTACTTCTGTCAATTCTAATTCAAGAAATGCCAAACGTTTTGCTACTTTTTGATAATCCCCACGAAGCGTCTGATAAGCACTATTTCTTTCACGTACCGCTTCCACCACTCCGTCTCTCGGTGCCGACAGCATTTTCATAATTTCCTTAATCGAACTATTCAAGCTCATATAATCCAAAAGTGCATTTTTGCCTGCCACCATCTCGATACGTGTTCCCTGCTTGTAAGAAGCAAAGTCTATTACTTTAATCATACCGACTTCGCCCGTTCTTGCCACATGCGGAGCACAGCATGCACAGCAGTCGATATCTTCTCCGATCGTAACAATACGCACATCACTTTCCAAATCCAGCTTGCTTCTGTACTGCAATTTTTCAAGTTCTTCCTTTTTCGGGTAATATGCAACAACATCGGCATTGGCATATACTGCTTCATTTGCCTTCAGTTCTATCTTTCTAATATCATCTGCTGACAAGCTTCCGTTAAAATCAACAGACATGGTTTTATCTCCCATATGAAATCCTACATTATCATATCCGTACAGGGAATGAACGACGCCTGAGATAATATGCTCGCCGGTATGCCCCTGCATTCTTGCATATCTCACGTCCCAGTCGATTTCACAGCTTACTTCCGCTCCGGTTTCCAGTTGCGATTCCAATATATGTAGAATAACAGAACCCTCTTCCTGTACATCCAAGACAGGCAAACCGTTTATCAATCCTTCATCTGCATCCTGTCCGCCGCCTTCCGGAAAAAAGGCTGTCTTATCCAAAACGATTCCATATTTTCCATCCATCTGTCTGCATTCAGTTACTACCGCATCAAAACTTTTGCAATATGCGTTTTTTTCATATAGTTTTTCAGTCATGTTTTTCTTCCTTCATCTTAGTTTTTCATATCTACTAATTCAAAATTATATTCGTTTTCAAGAAATGCCTTTCTGTCTTCTTCTTTTTCAAAAACAGAATATGCCATCACAAGTTTTGCATATGCCATTTCATAAGTATAACCATACAAAAAGTTTGCTTTTTTTCCATTTACTGTATGATTCCCAATGGTTGGTATCGTCTCGTATGTACCATTTCTGCATATGGAAGGTGAAAAGTATACATCCACGTTCTTTCCTCCTTCAAAACATCTGTCTAACATATACAGTACGGAATGCTCTCCATAAGTCTCACTCTTCTCCGTCTTTTCCGCACATGCAGTTCCTGAATGAAACGTTCCATGGAGTACTGCTGAAAATCTGCCATAATCATATATAGAATAATTAATTCCTACATATGGTGTTATATATAACACGCAATCTTTTAGCTTCCAATCCCCGAATATATTGACTGCTTCCTTCCGGTCTGCTTGTGGAAACATTGTTTTCAGTTTTTCAAAATATAACGGATAATTCTCTTCTGTCATGTCAGACAAATCAAATTCGCCGGTGCTATGAAAATCTTCTGTATAATTTTCACATTGTCTGAGTCTTGATGCAAGATGGAGATACATCTTTCCATCTGACAGGTTCTGATAAGGTACATAAACATTTGGCATGATACCACGACAGATGCATTCCATGGCACATTTGAAATTCGCGTTACCATTCGTTCTTTCCGACTTTAAATTCTCATTGGCAGATACAAGAAACACCGGTACTTTGGTGCCACTAAGGAGGATAGAAAAAAGAGCTGCCGAATACGCCAACGTATCTGTCCCATGAGCCATAATAATTCCGTCATATGTATTATCTTTTGTGTATTTCCTGTATGTATCGATAATCGTATTCCATTTATCGACAGTCATATTTTCACTTAAGATATATAAGTTCTCTGTGGGTTCTATTATCACGTCATTTACATACGGCGAATCAGAATGCTTATAGTTTTCCACAAGCAATGCACCTGCTTTATCACTAACAGAAAGATTTCCCTCTTCATTTAACGAGGTGCAGATGGTTCCGCCCACAAGTATCAGCAATACTTTTTTCATAGCTTCTCCGTTTTTATATTACATTTACTATCATGAATAATAGCGGGAGCTTATCACTCCCGCTTTATCATTAACATTTACTCAATTTTTCATCAAGAAGTTCTCTGATTACATCTGTATCAGCAGTATTCTTTAATTCGCGCATACAAGCACCAAACAATGCCTGTTTTGCTTTTACTTTACCATTCTTGTAATCTTCGATTGCTTTTGTATTTTCTGCAAACACACGATCCATAACGCTTTCAATCGTTGCTGTATCAACCTTTGTATCCAGTGCGTTTTCTTTACAATAAGCAACAGGGTCTACACCTTCTTCCAGAACAGCAGTCAAAATCTTTCTACCGCTCATTCTGTTTACATCACCGCTGTCTACCATTTTGATAATTGCTGCAAGATCTTTTGCTGTAATTTCCAAATCGCCTAATAATTTGCCGTTTTTGCGTAGAATTCCCACGCAATCCGTAAGTAACCAGCCTGCTGCATTTTTCGCATCACAGCCCATCGCAACCACTTCATCCAAAATCGTGCTTACGTTATGATTATGAATCAGCATATCAATTTCTTTTTCTGATATACCCGCTTCTCTGTACATGTCAGCTTTTTCATCAATCGCTACCGGTTTTGCAGCCTTAATCTGTTCAAGCCATTCATCATCAATGATAATCGGCATCAGATTTGCATCCGGGAAGTAACGGTAATCTGCTTCTGTTTCTTTATTACGCATTGCAAATGTCTTTCCGCTTGCATCATCAAAACGTCTTGTTTCCTGTACAAGTTCTTCTGTTTCGAACTCGATAGCATCGATATGACGCTGTACTTCGTAGCGGATAGCTTTTTCAATTGCTTCGAAAGAAGCCATGTTTTTAATTTCTGTACGGACACCAAATTCTGTACTTCCTTCCGGACGGACAGAAATATTAACGTCACAACGCATAGCGCCTTCTTCACATTCAGAAATACCGCTGGAACGGAACATCGTTTTTAATTTATTCAAATAAGCCAATACTTCTTCCGCACTACGGAAATCAGGCTGTGTAACAATTTCAATAAGCGGAACGCTGGTACGGTTAAAGTCAACATAAGATGCTTTTCCCATGTGAACTAACTTGCCTGCGTCTTCTTCCATATGAATCTGTTTGATATGGATATCTCTTTCCCCAGCTGAAGTTTTGAGTGTCACACATCCATTTGTACAAATCGGATGATTTAACTGTGTAATCTGATATGCACACGGAAGGTCAGGATAGTAATAGTTCTTCTTATCAAATGTAGTGTATCTGCTGATTTCACAATTCAGCATAAGTCCTGCTGTAACAGCAAGTTCTACTACCTTCTTATTCATAATCGGAAGCATACCCGGCATACCGCTGCAGGCAGGGCATACACAATCGTTAGGTTCCTTCGGTGAGGAATGACCTCCACAAGAGCAGAAAATCTTAGAATCAGTACTAAGTTCTACGTGTGTTTCAAGACCAATGACCATTTCATATTTCATAGTTATTCACCTACCCTTTCAGTACTTCCTGCAAGGCTGAGCAGAACACTTTCGCTAAAATACTTGCCCATCAGCTGAACTCCACCACTTACGAGCGCCGGAATTCCAATCAGGTTTGCAACAGCAGTAAATACGCTTTCCTTGAAAACAGTTTCAAATGCTTCGCTTATGTCATAAGCTTTATATTCCGTCTTGCTGCATACAGGAGTAAGAATTGCATCATAATTTTTCATCAATTCTTCAAACTTATCTGCAATTACGCGACGTACCTTAAGGGCTTTGCCATAGCAATCATCATAACGGTTCTTGGATAACACATCAGAACCATAGAGAATCACTGACTTCGTTAAGAAGTTAAAGCCTTCTGTTCTTGTATTTACATATAATTCATCAATGTTTTTATATTCTGCCGCACGATGACCGAACTTCACGCCGTCATAACGGGAAACATTGTTACACGTTTCTGCTGTCATCAGAATCTGCCATGTTGTATTTGCAATATCAAACATATCGCAGGAAACTTCTTCTACTACTACACCGTTTTCACGAAGCTTGTTAGCGAAAGCATCTACTTTCTTACAAGTTTCTTCATCTGCCTTTTCCATAAGCTCTTTCGCAATACAAACTTTTTTGCCTGCTACCGGCAGTTTCGTATCGTAATCATAAGAAGCATCTTTCAGACTTGTTCCGTCCTTTTCATCATGTCCTGCAATGACATCCATCACTTCTTTAACAGCTTCTACATTGCCGCCATATACGCCAAGCTGTTCACCGGAAGCCGCACAGGAGATTACACCATAACGGGAAACGGTACCATAAGAAGGTTTCAAAAAGTCTACATTTGATAACGCTGCAGCACGTCTTGTTGCTCCAGTCATATCAACGCCAAGTGCTGCTTTTACCGCACCTTTTGAAACAAGCTGTGCAGCTGCACCTTTTAAAACTTCTTCTTTTTCTGCATAATAAGAAAATTCGCCTACTAAATCGAGACCGAACTCGCCTACCTGCGTTTTGCCGGAAATCACATACCCTTTGTCTTCCAAACGGGTAACTGCTTCCGCACTAAATAATGGCTTAAAGCCTTCCATTATACGGGAACCTGCTGCGGACTGTGCATCTTTTACAAGTATGGTATCGTCAACTGCGATTGTTCCCTTATCAGATAACTGTACTGTATATTCTTTCATTCTACGCACCTCACTTTACAAGTCGTGGCACCTGCCAACTGTCTTCATTACGTTCAGGAGCTCCTGCAAGCAGACTTTCTCTTGTAAACGGCTGCTTTCTCACGTCTTCACGAAGAACATTGGTCATAGGCTGGACATAAATCATTTCTTCCACATTTTCTGTATCAATCGTCTTTAATGCATCTTCATGCTCTTTCATCATCTTGAAAATGTTCTGCATATCATTATCTTCTGTTTCTGTTAAAGACAACTGGTTCAGCTGCTGGGAGTTGGAGAACGTAGAACGTTTCTCGCCACGGGTTTTATTACCGCCAACAGGCACTGCGCGTGAAGCAAGTGCATTTGTACTGCCGAGCAGATGTACATCTTCCAACTGCTGGTTTGTAACTTCACTTGGTGCACCCAGAAGAAGATCCTGTGCATTACCATTCAGCGGGAATGCGATTACTTCCAAAATCTTTTCTTCATCTGTAAGGAGCATTACCATACGGTCAATACCAGGCGCCATACCTGCATGTGGTGGTGCACCATACTGGAATGCTGTATAAAGTGCGTTAAATCTGGATTTTAATTCATCTTCTGTATAGCCTGCGATTTCAAAAGCTTTTTTCATGATATCGATATCATGGTTACGGACAGCTCCTGATGCCAGCTCGATACCGTTACATACAAGGTCATACTGATAAGCCAGAACCTGTGTCGGATCATCTCCCAGTAACGCTTCCATTCCGCCCTGTGGCATAGAGAATGGGTTGTGTGTAAAGATTGTTTCACCTGTTTCTTCATCGTTTTCATACATTGGGAAATCAACAATGAAACAGAACTCGAACGCATCATCACGGATTAAATCAAGCTGTTCTTTTGCTGCAAGCCAGGAACGGATATGTCCTGCTTTCTTTTCTGTATCGTTTTTCTTATCGTCACAGATAAAGAATAATGTTTCGCCTTCTTTTACACCTGTTATTTCTATAATTTCAGCTTTCTTTGCATCAGATAAAAACTTTGCAATCGGGCCTGCAAATACGCCTTCTTTTAATGTAATGTATCCGAGACCGCCAAGTCCTACTTCCGGAGAAGTTGCAAACTTCAGGGAATCTTCAAAGAACTTTTTGGATTTGCCTACACAGTTTGCCACAATACCGCGTACTGGTTTGCCTTTAAATGCAGGGAAATCTACATCTGCAAAAAATGCTGTCAAGTCTTCGATAATCAATGGGTTACGAAGGTCCGGTTTATCAGAACCGTATTTCATCATGGATTCTGCATATGTGATACGGCGGAATGGCTTTGGAGTAATCTTCTTGTCAGAAAATGTCTTGAAAGTATCGTATACTACATCTTCACACACATCCAAAACTTCTTCCTGAGTTGCAAAAGCCATCTCGAAGTCAAGCTGATAGAATTCACCCGGAGAACGGTCTGCTCTTGCATCCTCATCTCTGAAACATGGTGCTACCTGGAAATATCTGTCAAATCCGGAAACCATCAAAAGCTGCTTAAACTGCTGCGGAGCCTGTGGCAGAGCATAGAATTTGCCCGGATGCTTACGGCTTGGCACGAGGAAGTCACGGGCACCTTCTGGAGATGATGCAGTCAGAATCGGTGTCTGCATATCCAAAAAGCCTTTTTCTTCCATCTTATTACGTAAGTGACGGATAATCTTTGATCTCACTACAAGTTTTTCATGATTCTTTGGATTACGAAGATCCAGATAACGGTATTTTAAACGGAGCTCATCCTTGCTCATATGAGAGGAACGAACTTCAAACGGTAACATGTTGCGGCTCTTGCCAAGTACCTGAAGAGAATCTGCTACAAGCTCTACATAACCTGTATCAATCTTCTCATTTACAGTTTCAGGTGCACGCTTCTCTACTTTACCTGTTACGGAAATAACAGTTTCACGATTCACATTTTTAAGCAGTTCTTCATCATGAACTACGACCTGTGTTACACCGGTATAGTCACGTAAATCAATGAAAATAACGCCACCATGGTCACGTACTACATCTACCCATCCGGCAAGTTGTACGGTACTGCCGATATGCTTATCGCAGATATCATTACAGTATTGTGTTCTATACATAACAAAACCTCCTATGATGAAACAACCAAAAACCCT
>SVFS01000109.1 GCA_015056725.1 Lachnospiraceae bacterium
TAAAGAAGATAAAAGAGGATACATGAAAAAAGTAGAAATATTAAAACAAATATCGGATATCATGGCATGCGATGCCGCTTGTTGTAAAGATAAAAAAGATGAAGTGTTGCATTATTATGTGGATTTAGTCAATGAAAATATGAGCGATAATGAGTTTCTATTGACAGTCAATTCCTATTTATCTACGTTTGGTTTAACCGGACATTTATTCTTTAAGAAACAGGGACATAAGGGATTGCCTTTTCGGGTTTGTAGGTTTGGAGACATTTTATATGTTACAGAGGTTACCAAAGACTCTTTGTTGGCTGTAGGAGATAAAATAATCGAGATTAATGGTGATTCTGTAAAAGCGTTTTATGAAAAGTATAGGGGATGTTTTTATGGAGAATCGTTGGAACGACAAACACCCCACTGGAATTTTATACTCAAATATGCAGATGAAATAGGTTTTGTCACAGATTCAAATGACGAAATACAGCACTGGAAGGTAGAAGTGTTTGATTGGGATAGCTCTGAGTTGCAGTATTACTTTACAAAAATCAATTCTGATGTTGCATATTTAAAATTTGCAGATTTTGCAGATTCCACAGGAATTTTGACACTTTTGCAAGAGCATGATTCGGAAATATGTAATACTAAAAATTTGATAATTGATGTGAGAGGGAATGGTGGAGGAAATGGCTTTTCGTATTATCCTTTATTAAAGTATTGTTTACCTAATGGAAAAACGTTATGTGATTTGTATTTGACGGATAGTGGTATGTTACAGTATGGACAGGAGATTCTTTACTCCGAAAGAAACTGTGATGTTCGTATAGAGATTCTTGTGGAAATGATGCAAAAGAATATGTCAACCTCTGATGAAGACATTTTTAAACAAGCAATTAGTAAGCTGAGAGAACTGCGTGGAAGTGGTTTTGTTAAGGAAAGAGAAGAGGTTGATAGTGAAATCACCGGAGATTCTAATGTAGATAAAGTCATTATTTTAACTGACAGTAGTTGCTGCTCTGCAGGAGACTCATTTGTTTATTTATTTAAAATGTTGCCTAAAGTAAAGGTGGTTGGACGATCAACACAAGGAATACTTGATTATTCCAATGTTGCTTATGCTCTTTTTGATGAGTACGCATTAGTTTATCCTACCAGCAGACTTTTATCTCTTGATTATGGAAAAGGAATGATGGGAAAAGGGATACCGGTGGATACGTATATTCCATGGACACCGGAGCATTTGAAGCGAGATGTGGATTTGGAATATGTGTTGACAAGATTATAATGATATTTCAAAAGGGTGGTGCAGTTGTAGCATCACCCTTTTAACATTTTTATTCTAACTTCTTCAAGCAGTTTTCAGCCATTTCCCTGGGCCATTGTGCCTCAATGACAAGATTCCTTTGGGTCAGGATATTCGCAACCTTCATCCAAATATCATAGGCTTTTTTGTATTCGCCGATTTCTTCGTAGCAAAAGCCCATAGAGAAATAAGAATCCAACCAAGTAGAATCCAGTTCCACATGCTTTTCCCAGTTAGGAAAGGCTTCGTCGTACTTCTTTAATTCTCTGCAGGCATCACCGGCATAGCCATAGAGTAAGGCTTCATTTGGAAATTTGGCAATAGCATCCTTGGAAGTGGTATAACATTCCTCGTATTGTTTGGCATTGTACAAAGCGGCCACCAGACAAATATGTGCTTCTGCATTATCAGGTGCTTCCTGTACGGATTTTTTGTGTTCCTCAATGCAGACTTGGGCTTCACCCATTCGTATGCGTAACATATCCTTCTGGCGTGTTGTACGGTAAAATAAGTCGGGGTCAGTATCTTTGCATAATGACATTGATTTATCATAAAATTCAAATGCTTTTCTGGTACATATAGTGGACATATACTCATGCAATAAACCATAGCTACGATAATCCTTCGCAGACATGGTGTCATTTTTAACCATTTTATCATATTCCTGGGCTGCTGTCAGAAAGTCTTCATGCTTCCAGGTGCTTTCATATACTGCTAATAAGCGGCTTGCATAGTTATCATAGCCTTCCGGTGATTCCTTAAATAAATCGTCTACCAGCACGCCGTAGAGCTTTGCCAACTGTGGCAGTAAAAGAATATCCGGAAAAGTTGCGCCGGTTTCCCAACGGGAAACGGACTGTGCGCTGACATTAAGTTTCTCTGCAATCTGCTCTTGTGTCATATGTTTTTCCAGACGTAATTTTCTTAAGTTCTTTGAAAAGGTTTCGTTCATAATGTTCCTCCAATATTTATGCTTGATTATTGTAGCTTCCTGCGCGCTTGGAAGACCTTATGACTCTAGTATAATGCAAAAAATTTAAAAGTCTATATCGCATTTTGAGTGAGAAGTCTTGGAAAGTGAGAGTTGCGTGTTGCGTGAATATGATATCTTTTTTATTAAACAGTCGTATCGGGATAATGTAGTTGGCTTAAACGTTTACATCATGTTATAATATGACTTGTGACAGATTAGATATTATAAATAAAAGGGGAAAAGAAATTGAATAGTGGTAAAAGAATCAAAATAATATTATTGGCGGCAGTGGTAATAGTAGGACTTCTCACCGGATGTGCCGAAAAAGATGGAGAAAACGTAGCCGATGAAAACAGTGTAACAGAAAGTCCGACAACGGAAGTGCCGGAAGTAACTGAAGCACCAAAGGCAACCGAAGTGCCGGAAGTAACTGAAGCACCAAAGGCAACCGAAGTCCCGGAAGTGACCGAAGAACCGCAGGTAACCGAAGCACCAGAAGAGACGGAAGTACCGAAGGATATCGAAGAGCCGGATACAACCGATTTGTCTGATTGGAGCTATGCGGATTATGTGACAATAGGGGAATATGAGGATATCAAAATCGAGTATGATGCAATAGATGCATATGTAGGTGATGTTTATGTGTACCTTCCTTATTATGATGAAACATACATGACAGAACGCACGATATTTTATTATTATACCCTAATGAATATAGAGGTTGATTTCGAGGATATAGATCCGTTTGGGTATATAGATGATGGGGAGATTGCCAAGCTGGAAATCCCCGGAATTACCGGTTTTAGAGAGTTAAAAGATTTTGTTGTTGACAAAGTAAATGAAAATGGAGGCATTATCTCGATGATGATAGTGGGAGATGCTTACATGGATATTTTGGTAAAGAGGTCTGAGTATAAAAATATCCCGAAACAGGTAATTGGGGATTGCGAGAAGATTTATTGTGATTATTTAAGTGAGATGGATGCTCGTTGTAATGATATTGGGCTTATGCCGGATGTGTATATAGGGGAAGCGGAAAACGTCGCTGAAAAGATTTTGGCGGCTATGGCTTTTGCAAAAGAAAATGGTCTGGACGAAGAGGGGTTTTCCTATGCTAAAGTGATGAAATATATATACTTAAATTTTTAAGAAGTAGAAACGTAAGTGTTAGATAACATTCAAAGAGCTTTATTTCTGTGACTGATACGGGCACAGAAACAAAGCTCTTTTTTAGATAAAAATAGCGAATCAATACGTATTTTCTGCAACTAATATAGCAAAGGAAGTTGAATTGCAGAAAGGAGAAAAGAGGATGATGGAGTTTGACAAGGACTTCGAAAAGCAATGTGAGTTGTATTTGACTTACTTATATGAACAAGCAGAACATTTATATTGTGATTGTACTGATTTGGATGCGTTGGTGCAGGATTCACTGATGGCATTAATGGTCAAGTTGAATAAGGGTGAAAAAGTAGAATATCCCAAGGGGTTTCTTAGTACGGTTTTAAAAAATAAATATAATGGTTGGTTGCGTGAAAAGTATAAGAAGAATATTGTGGAATACAGTGATGAATTTTTATCTCATTCTTACAATGTGATAGAAGAGAAAGAAAAGAAAGAATTACAATCCGAAGAATATTCTTCGGTTCGCAGGGAGATAGGCCGACTTATCAAGATCTATCGTGAGGTAATTGTCAGACATTATGTTCATGGTCAGACCGTGGACCAGATTGCAGTGGAATTAAAGATACCAAGGGGGACGGTTTTATCCCGGTTATCAAGCGGACGAAATCAAATTAGAGAGGGAATTGTAAATATGGAAAAATATTCACAAATAAGCTATGAACCAAAAACAGTGGCCCTAACCATCTGGGGAAATGTAGGATTGAAGGATGAGCCTCTTTCGCTTATCCGTTCCGATATTGAATCGAACATTTTGATTTTGGCATATGAAAATCCGGTATCTGTGCGAGGAATTGCAGATACTATGGGCATGCCTGCTGCCTATATTGAGCAAATTATTGATAGACTTGTAGCAGGAGAGT
>SVFS01000110.1 GCA_015056725.1 Lachnospiraceae bacterium
TTTTTCAGTTCATCTACAGAATAAAATTCCAAACGGTGAATCACACCAAATCTGTCACGAAGCGGTGCTGTTAAAAGACCTGCTCTTGTTGTAGCTCCAACAAGCGTAAATTTCGGCAGTTCCAATCGGATGGAACGTGCTGTAGGTCCTTTTCCTATCATAATATCAATCACATAATCTTCCATTGCCGGATACAGCACTTCTTCCACCTGCCTGTTTAAGCGGTGTATTTCATCAACAAATAAAATATCGCCTTCCTGCAGATTGTTTAAGATTGCTGCCATATCTCCCGGCTTTTCGATTGCCGGTCCGCTTGTCACTTTCATGTGAACTCCCATTTCATTGGCAATAACCCCTGCAAGTGTTGTTTTACCAAGTCCCGGAGGACCGTAAAACAATGTATGATCAAGTGCATCTCCTCTCTGTTTGGCGGCTTCAATATATATTTTAAGATTTTCTTTAATTTTTTCCTGTCCTATGTAATCCTTCAACGTCTGTGGACGGAGGGTACCTTCAATTTTTCCATCCTCTTGTGTGAAGTTTGTTTCAATCGTTCTTGCCATGTCTTCTCCGTTTACTTAAATCAAATATTTTAATGCCTGTTTTAAAAGCGTTTCAACATTTAAATCCGATGCGTTTTCCACTGATTTCACCGCTCTTACCGCTTCCGTTGAACCATACCCAAGCGCCGCAAGTGCTTCAACAGCTTCTCGTACCGCATCTGATAACGGTGCCGCATCTCCTCTTTGCACACTTTCTTTTTCTGCTGCAAATGCATCTTCCAAAGATACTTTATCCTTCATATCCAAAATAACTCTTTGTGCTGTTTTCGCACCAATTCCCGGTGCTTTGGCAATCATCTTGGCGTCACCGGACACAATGGCAAACCGAAGCTCATCCGCACTCATTACGGACAAAATACTTTGTCCTCCTTTTGGTCCGATACCATTTACATTAATCAAAAGCTTAAAAATGTCCAAATCATCTTTTGATAAAAATCCATACAACTGAATCGCATCCTCTCTGACAGATGTATATGTATAAATCTTTACCATCTCTCCAATCGGCGGTAATACAGCAGCCGTTCCTTGAGAAACTTTAATGTTGTATCCGATGTTTTCCACTTCAACAACAATACTTTCTATATATTTTTCTGTTAAAATCCCTTTAAAATACGCGTACATAGTTCTCCTTACAATCACACAATCTGTATTTCCATCAGATTGTCGATAAATTACATTATACATCATTTAGGAAGATGTACCAATAAAATGCGTGCAAGTACTCCGATCAGATAACCTGTTATCAGTCCTGTTATTAATAATATAGGTGCATATATTCCTACAGCAACTGTCTGTACAATACAAGCAGCCACCAAAATCTGTCCTATATTATGAAATACAGCCCCCGACATACTGACACCATAGATAGATAATCCGCACTTTTTCAAAAAACACATACTTACAAAACTGATAAGTGCACCACATGTACTAAACAAAATGGAAAACATATTTCCAAATAATAATCCGGACAGGATAATACGCATAAGATTTACGAGCAGTGCATCTTTCCATTCATATCTCCATAGCAAAAGTACTACTGCAAGGTTTGGCAGTCCCAGCTTCATCCCAGGCACGCCCGCAAAAAACGGAACCAGACTTTCCACATAGGAAAGAAGCAGTGCAACTGTTGTAAACAATGCAAGTATTATCATTTTTTGTGTCTTTTCAGATCTATTCATCACTTGATTAACTGCCTCTGTTTTCTCTATTGTATTTCAATAATCAATTTATGAGGAAGGCAACATATAACTTCCCCCTTTTCGGAAATCCGTCCTGTTTTTTCACAAATATGATCTGCACAGTCAGCTTCTGTTACTTCCACATGTCCGTCGTTTATATACATCCGGTTATATCCATATTCCGAAAGGATATCAAGACTTGTTTCCTCTGACAATGAATACTCTCCTTGCAGATTACCATCCAATGTTACCCTTACCACATTTCCTTTTTCATTGCTCATATATGTTAGCAATAAAAAGCATATACATGCTACCAGCAATACACACCCAACAAATATAAAATCCTTTTTCTTCATGCCGCACCATATGATATCATCATTTTCTCTGCTCTTTCACAATTATACCAAATATTGCTCCTATTGAACACAAAAAAACGGCAACCGTTTTTAGTTGCCGTTTTCTCATTCATAATATACTAACCAAATTAATTGTTGATTAATTTATCTTCACCATTCCAGCTATAAAGTTTTCTGATATCTTCACCAACGATTTCTGATGGATGTTCAGCAGCAAGCTTTCTCATAGCTTTGAAGTGAGCCTGACCGCCTGCAGAAGACATATCAAGTAAGAAGTCTTTTGCAAAAGAACCATCCTGGATATCTTTTAAGATCTGTTTCATAGCTTTCTTTGTATCTTCTGTGATAATCTTTGGACCTGTAATATAATCACCGTATTCAGCTGTATTGGAGATAGAGTATCTCATTCCTGCAAAACCGGACTGATAAATCAGGTCTACGATTAATTTCATTTCATGGATACATTCAAAATATGCATTTCTTGGGTCGTAACCGGCTTCTGTTAATGTTTCGAAACCAGCCTGCATTAATGCACAAACACCACCACAAAGAACAGCCTGTTCACCGAAAAGGTCTGTTTCTGTTTCTGTACGGAATGTTGTTTCAAGAACGCCTGCTCTTGCTCCACCGATTGCAAGTGCATATGCAAGTGCCATATCCTGAGCTTTGCCTGTAGCATCCTGATGTACAGCAATAAGACATGGAACACCTTTGCCTGCCTGATATTCGCTTCTTACTGTATGACCAGGTCCTTTTGGAGCAATCATAGTAACGTCAACGTTTGCCGGTGGAACAATCTGTCCAAAGTGAATATTGAAACCATGTGCAAACATAAGCATATTGCCTTCTTCAAGGTTTGGTTCAATGTCTTTCTTATATAAAGAAGCCTGTAATTCATCGTTAATAAGAATCATGATGATATCAGCTTTCTTTGCTGCTTCTGCAGCTGTGTATACTTCAAAGCCCTGTGCTTCTGCTTTTGCCCAGGATTTTGAACCTTCATATAAACCAATAATGACGTGGCATCCGGATTCCTTTGCATTTAATGCATGTGCATGTCCCTGGCTGCCGTAGCCGATTACTGCGATTGTCTTACCTTCTAATAAAGAAAGATTACAATCTTCCTGGTAAAAAATCTTTGCCATTTTCTTTTCCTCCGTTTTGACTATTTTCCTCTATAACTCAAGGGTTTCCATCCCTTAAAGTCCTTACTATGTAATAATACAATTCTGACAATTAGTCAAGATAAATAACATTTTCGATGCCTCGTGCAAGACCTGCAATACCCGTTCTTGCAAGTTCCAGAATTTCATATCCTTCCAAAAGCTTCAGGAACGCATCGATTTTTTCCTGATTACCTGTCAACTCAATAATTAAGCTTTCTGCTGCAACGTCAATAATTTTCGCTCTGAAAATATCGGCAACTGCAATCACACCCTGTCTGTTTTCAGCACTTGCACGCACTTTAATGAGTGCAAGTTCTCTATAAACACTGTCTTCCGGACATAACTCTTTAATATCACGTACATCCACAAGCTTTTCAACCTGCTTTTCAATCTGGTCAAGAATTTCATCATCACCGTTTGTCACAATGGTAATACGTGTAAATCTTGGATCTGCTGTAACACCGGCAGTAATACTTTCGATATTGTAGCCACGTCTGGAAAACAGACCGGAGATTCTACTTAATGTACCGGATGTATTATCAACCAATATCTGAAATACTTTTTTCTGCATTGTTAACTCCTCTTTTCTCTATTTCGTTTATTCTCCTCATAAAATAAACGTGCCTCTATAAGCCGTATCAATCATTCTAGCATACAAACCTTTAATTTTCAACATCGATGCACTTAGACAATGCAAGAGTTCCTGTTCTTGCAATTTCAACGATGCTGATAGACGCCAGCATATTAATAAACAATTTAATCTTTTCAGGCTCATCACAAATCTGAATCATCAACGTACTTCTTGACATATCGATAATCTGAGCTTTCATAATCTCACAAATTTCCATAATATCACGTCGATTATTCTTATTATATTTCACCTTCACGAGCATAAGTTCCCTGCTGATACTCTGGCTTTCCGAAAAAGTTTTAACTTTGATGACATCCAATTTCTTATTCAGCTGTTTTTCAATCTGCTGTATCGTTCTTTCATCACCTGAACTGACAATTGTCATTACGGAAACATCTTTATC
>SVFS01000025.1 GCA_015056725.1 Lachnospiraceae bacterium
TAAAGTCTGCACCGTACTGTCTGTTTAGATAAGTGCAATACTTTAATCCCGAAATTTTGGCAAGTGCATATGCCTCGTTTGTTTTTTCAAGCTCCGATGTCAAAAGACAATCTTCTGTCATTGGTTGTGGTGCAAGTCTCGGATAAATACAAGAAGAGCCTAAAAACAACAATTTCTTACACTCATTTTTCCATGCCGCATGAATAGCATTCATTTCCATCATCATATTTTCATACATAAAATCTGCCGGATAAGTGTCATTTGCCATAATTCCGCCAACCTTTGCAGCTGCCAGAAAAACATAATCCGGTTTTTCTTTTGTAAAAAAATCTTCTACTGCAAGCTGTCTGCATAAATCGAGTTCCTTATGACTTTTCGTAATAATATTGGTATAGCCATTTTTAACAAGCTCTCTTACAATCGCTGACCCAACCATTCCGTTGTGGCCTGCCACATAAATTTTTGATTTTATATCCATACTCTTTAAATCAAATTCCCCCCTGCTTCACAAGCTCCCTGTCATGGTTTGACATTATTCTTACAAGCTCCTCATAGCTTGTTTTTTGAGGATTCCAGCCAAGCACTATTTTGGCCTTAGTCGGATCTCCCCAGAGGTTTACCACATCCGTCGGACGAAACCACGCCGGATTCACCTGTACACGAAGCACTCCGTTTTGATCATATCCTTTTTCTTCTAACCCTTTTCCCTGCCAGGAAAGAAGCATCCCGTTTTCTGCAAAAGCTTTTTCGGTAAAATCCCTAACCGTATGCTGCTCGCCGGTTGCTATGACAAAATCCTCCGGTTTCTCTGCCTGAAGCATAAGCCACATGCATTCTACATAATCTTTGGCATATCCCCAGTCTCGAAGAGAATCCATATTACCAAGCTCTAAAATCTCCTGCTTTCCTTCTGCAATTCTGGCAGCTGCAAGCGTAATCTTTCTCGTAACAAAATTTTCTCCCCGACGCTCTGATTCGTGATTGAATAATATTCCGTTTACAGCAAACATCCCATATGCTTCCCGATACTCTTTTACCATCCAAAAACCATACTGCTTCGCTACTGCATATGGACTGAACGGATGGAAGGGTGTCGTTTCCCTCTGCGGTGCTTCTTCCACCTTCCCATAAAGCTCTGATGTAGAAGCCTGATAAATTCTCGTCTTCTTGGTAAGTCCTAAAATTCTGACCGCCTCTAAAATTCGCAGTACTCCTATGGCATCCACATCTCCCGAATACTCCGGTACATCGAAGCTTATCTGTACATGAGACTGTGCTGCCAGATTATATATTTCATCAGGTTGCACAATATTGACAATTCGAATAATAGAACAAGAATCCGACATATCTCCGTCATGCAAAGTAATGCTGTTTTCTGCTATCAGATGGTCAATGCGCGATGTATTAGAAGTAGATGCACGCCTTACCATTCCATGTACTTCATATCCCTTTTCTAACAAAAACTCCGCAAGATAGGAACCATCCTGCCCTGTTATACCTGTTATGAGTGCTTTTTTTATCTTATTCATTCTATTTAAACTCCTAAACCTTTTTATGTTCTCACACCAAATTGCTCTATTACCGACGGATATGTTTTACCATATCCGCCGGATGGGTAATCCCATTCTTTTACACAATGCCTATTGTAAAGCATTGTAAATCTCCTTATTAGTGCATATATTGTCTTATACTTGCACAATATTGACTTTTGTAGTATGGTTTTCTTATCATCATAACAACATGACATTCGTATTAGAACGCAAGTAACTATATTTTGTCGCTATAGGAAATACAATCGTTCACAGCGACGGAAAGGATAAAATGCCTACATCATATTTTTCAGGAAGCCTTGTTTCCTCACAGCGAATTTTATATACCCCATCTGCATTTGCGAAAAAAAATCTGCTTCATCTACAGGAGGTCGGTACCTTACAGGCACAAAAACCTCATACAAGCAAACGTAAAGATTTAGTTTCCTATCTACTCTTTATCGTTCTTTCCGGTTCCGGTACTCTTACTTACAATGGAGTAGATTATGATTTAAAAAAGGGGGATTGCGTTTTTATTGACTGTCGTAAACCATACTCTCATCGAAGTTCCGAAGATCTTTGGCAGCTTCAATGGGCTCATTTTTATGGTCAAAACATGAACAACATTTTTGAGAAATATATAGAACGAGCAGGACAGGTCACCTTCCATCCAATAAATACAACAGCATTTTTAACGACACTATCAGAGCTGTATCAATTAGCGGATTCTGAAGAATATGTCAGAGATATGATGATAAATGAAAAGCTTTCTTCTCTTTTGACACTTATCATGAAAGAAAGCCATTACACCGAAGGCGTAATCCATCTTTCCCAGAAAAAATATAATATGCAGGATGTCAAAGAATATTTAGACAATCACTATCAGGAAAAGATTTCTTTAGACGAACTCGCCTCTCTTTTTTATATTAACAAGTTCTACCTGACACGTGTTTTTAAAGAACAATACGGATTATCGATTTACAGCTATTTACAGCAAATAAAAATCACCCATGCCAAGCAGCTTCTGCGATTCACAGATGATACCTTAGAATCTATCAGTCTTGCCTGTAACATGGGCGATCCAACTTATTTTTCTCGTACCTTTAAAAAGATTGAGGGCATTTCTCCGGGCGAATTCCGAAAGAGATGGCAGGAGGGGTAATAAATACATTGTTGTAGATATTTATTCTTGTCAAAATAATATAAAAATTATCTTATTCTACAATCCGTTTTACAGATTCCCCTTCGTAAATACTTGTCTCCAATACAATCTTTCCGCCGACAACATTTTCTTCCAGTTTCTTCAGCATCAACTCTGCTGCCGTAACTGCGATTTTTTCCATCGGCTGCGTTACTGTCCAAAGAGATGGTTTTACAATCTGTGCCAACATGAAATTATCAAAACCAATCAAGGATATTTCTTCCGGAAAATGTACACCGGACTCATTAATCGCCAGGATACCGCCTAATGTGATTTCATAGTTTGTCATAAACACTGCTGTAGGACGTTCTTCCATAGAAAGCAGCTCTTTCATTGCCTGATAACCATGCTCTACCGTCAGTTTACCGCGTTTTATATAGTCATCCTTAACGGAAATGCCGTTTGTTGTCAGTGCTTCCACATATCCGGCAAGTCGCTTGCGTCCTGTGTACTCCTTATCGTCGCCGCAAATCACCGCAATGTCTTTGTGATTATTGTGAATTAAAACTTCTACCGCTTCCTTAGCGGCTTTTACGTTGTCAATCAATACACTATCCAGCTCATCATTTTCAAAAGCCCTGTCTATCAACACAACAGGTATTCCTTTTTCAAAAACCGGCTGTAAATATTCCGAATCATTTGCTGTTGGAATAATGATAATTCCATCCACTCTTTTACTGATTAAAAAGTGAAGTGCTTCTTCTTCCAGCTTTTCATCTCCCTGGCTGTCACATACAATCGTACTATAGTTGTGCTGACGTAATACACTTTCAATATTTGACACCAGCGTTCCTGCAAATACATTTTCAAAGCTCTGAATAAGCACACCTATTGTTCTTGTTTTTTTCGTTGCAAGTCCGCGTGCCACTTCGTTCACTTCATAATGAAGTTCTTCAATCGCCTTCGCAATTGCTCTTGCATTTTCCGGCAAAACATTCCCACCATTTATGTATTTTGAAATTGTCGCAAGAGATAATCCTGTTTTTTCACGTATGTCTCTGATTGTTGCTGCCATGATATGTTCCCCACTTATTTACAGTTTTTAACAAAATATTTTTACGCTATTTAAATTGCATCCAAGTGAACCGTTTCGTTTTATTTATCATAACAAAGTACACGTATATCGTCAATGTATCTATTCATTCGCTATCCTCTGTTCCAGTTCCGCAAATGATTTTTTTAGGGAAAATGCCAACAGCATCGTCAATACCGCTACTGCAAAGAACACAAGATAAATACTATTTCTCATCCCTTCAAACAATGCTCCGTAAATTGCCTGACCAATCGGAGATGCACACATTCCGATGCACATTGCGCAGGAAATCACCTTTCCTATCAGATCTGACGGAACAATAATTTGCAAATAGGACATAAGCTGAATAGAAAACAAAGTTGCCAGAAGCATCATTACAAAGCAGCTTAACAGAATGATAATATATGCCGTCATTGCAGGTATTGGAAGCATTAAAGTAATTCCTATGGGAATAAGTGTCAGCGCATCATAAAACAGCAACATATATCCATTTCTTGTCTTTAATTTCCCTGCAAATATTCCTGCCCCCATTCCACCACAAAGAGAGCCTATCGCCATAGCCCCTTCGGCATAACCATACAAACGGCTTGCCGCTTCACTTTCCAATGCCAGCATCTGTGTAATAATAACCGGCATACCGATAATCACAAGCGCACTCAAAATCATATTAATTGCCGCAACCGCAAGAGATAATTTCATAATCAATGGTTGCTTTTTGCTCATGTAATAAAAGCTTTCTTTCAAATCTCCGAATCCTATTTCAAAAATATTTCCTTGTGCCTGTTTTTTCTTATATGGAATCTGAATAAACATTTCCATAACAGCAGATGACATAAAGCATATACCACTTACGTAAAGAATTGGCATAATTCCATAAAAGCTAAACAATGCTCCACCCACAACAGGTCCAATCAATCCCGAAAATGAGCTCACCAAATTAATTACTGCATTTCCCTGCATAATATGTTCTCCTGATAATAATGCGGGAATGCTAGCCTGTACTGCCGGCTGATATGCTCCCTGAATACCATATAGCAAAAACATTGTTGATAATAGAAGTATTATCAGATTCATCTTACCCAGCAGCATAATTACTCCGGCAACCAGTATTGCCGTTGAAAAATCAAGCACTACCATAATATTACGCTTGTTTACACGATCTGCAAAAATACCACCAACAGGACTTAAAACAATCATCGGAATAAATGCGCAGGCACTTACAGCTCCAAACAATGCTGCTGAACCTGTTTCATTCAGCAAATACAACGGCAATGCAAATCTGAGCACTGCATTACCAAACAACGATATAATCTGTCCCACGACAACCATTAAAAAATTTCGACTCCACATTTTCTTACTTTTCCTTTCCTTGTGTACTCATTTCTCAAATCGTTTTTCAGTATACACAAGAGGTAAATGCTTTGCTATAGCTTATAAGTAAGTGGTTCGTATACTAAGATAAGTGGTATACTTTTTCCTATAACGCGTAATACTATACCGATGTTTTTGATTCATTCCTTCTAAATTATTCATCATTATCATAGTAAAAAGCCCGATTACGAACCTATACTCCTCTATTTTGGTTGCATAATCAGGCTTTTTATCCCTCTATATTCAGTTTACAGTCTTACTTCCACAAAAATATCATAGATTGCTTTAATTGCCACCTCAAAGTCTTCATTCTTAACACCGATGATGATATTAAGCTCAGAAGAACCCTGGTCAATCATCTTAACATTGACATTTGCATGTGCCAGTGCAGAGAAGATTCTGCCGGCTGTACCACGGGAGGATTTCATTCCACGTCCCACTACCGCGATTAATGCCAGGTCTGCTTCGATTTCAATGTGATCCGGGTCTGCCAGTCTGTGAATTGCAGATACAACAGACTGCTCTTTATGCATAAATTCATCCTGATGTACAAGAATTGTCATTGTATCAATACCGGATGGCATATGCTCAAAGGATATATCATTGTCTTCAAACGCCTGAAGCACCTTTCTTCCAAATCCGATTTCTCCGTTCATCATATCCTTTTCCAAAATGACAGAACAGAAACCTTTCTTACCTGCGATACCGGTAATTGTATATTTGGATTTCTGACATGTACTTCCTACAATCCAAGTACCTGCATCATTTGGCTTATTTGTATTACGGATATTAATCGGAATACCTTCTTTACGAACAGGGAAAATAGCATCCTCATGAAGTACAGAAGCGCCCATATATGCAAGCTCTCTAAGCTCTTTATATGTAATCACCTCGATAACTTCCGGTTTGTAAATAATACGTGGGTCTGCTACTAAAAATCCCGAAACGTCTGTCCAGTTTTCATATACATCTACATGTGCTGCTCTTGCAACGATAGAACCTGTCACATCCGAGCCGCCACGGGAAAATGTTTTTACCGTTCCATCTTCTTTTGCACCATAAAATCCGGGTACTACTGCTCTTTCTGTTTCTTTCAATTTTGCACGTAAAACTTTATGTGTTTTCTCTGCGTTGAACTCGCCATGTTCATCAAAGAAAATAACCGTTGCCGCATCAATGAATTCATAGCCTAAATAGTTTGCCATGATAATACCATTTAAATATTCACCACGGGAAGCAGCATAATCACTACCGGCTTTCGCCTTGAAATTCTTTTCAATCTCTTTGAATTCATCCTCTAAAGAAAGCGCAAGTGAAAGTCCATCGATGATTTCCTGATATCTTTCCTTAATTGCTGCAAGTTCTTTCTTGAAATCCTTGCCCTCTTCTGCCAGTTCATAACAGCTATATAACATATCTGTTACTTTTGTATCTTTGGAATGTCTTTTCCCCGGAGCTGACGGAACAACATATTTTCTGTCTTTATCCGCCCTGATAATATCTCCAACTTTCTTGAACTGTTCAGCGCTTGCCAAAGAACTGCCGCCGAATTTTACTACTTTTTTCATTTTTTCATATACTCCTCAAAAATATAATTTGTTTATGTCTTATCACATACATGCAATATTTCATTATAAATCAGACGCTTTTACCATAACCTATTCTGCAAATAATTTATCGATAATCGTGTGTCCTTTTTCTACATACGGACCTTTCTTTGCATCTTCCTCGCAGTATGTTAAACCATTTCCCAGATTTTGTCTACTATCATATAAAAGATATGGCACACTATCACTTGTATGCGTTCTGACGCTTATCGGCGTCGGATGATCCGGAAGTACTAAAAGTCTGTAATCTTCACCGGCTGCATTCATCTGATCTACTACTAATCTAATGACTCTCTGGTCTAAATTAGAAATTGCCTGTACCTTCTTTTCATAGCTTCCCTGATGTCCCATTTCATCCGGTGCTTCTACATGAATGTATGCAAAATCGTATCCATCTTTCAAAAGTCCATCTACAGCAGCCTGCGCTTTTCCTTCATAATTTGTATGAAGTCCGCCGTTTGCTCCCTCTACTGTAGCATTATCCATTCCTGCTCCAACCGCAATTCCTTTTAACAAGTCAACTGCGGAAATCATCAAACCTTTTTTTCCTGTTTTTTCTTTAAAATCAGAAAGCATCGGTTTTGTGCCTGCTCCCCAAAACCAACAACAGTTGGCAGGATTAAGACCTTTTTTCTTTCTTTCTATATTCAGTGGATGATTTACTAAAATATCATAGCTTCTTTTCATCATATCGCGAAGCATATCATCCTTCGGTAAATACTGACCTATTACCTGGGTAAGTACGTCATGCGGCGGTGTAAGCGGCACCACCTCACCTTTATCCCAAATCAGGCAATGGCGATAGCTGGTACCTACATAGAACTGATATATTTCATTCTGCATCTGCTCCTGCACTGCTTTTAACAATACCGCACAATCCTCTGTACTGATTTCATCAGAGCTGTGGTCAATAATTGTCTTTTCTTCAAATGGTACGTCATCTTCCGAGATGGTAACGATATTGCAGCGGATTGCCACATCGGTATCCTTCATCGGCACACCAATCGACAGTGCCTCCAAAGGCGAACGACCGGAATAATATACTTTTGGATCGTACCCCATAACTGAAAGATTTGCCGTATCAGACCCCGGACTCATTCCGTCAGGAATGGTATGCACCATTCCTATTTCTGCCTTTTCGCTCAACATATCCATTGTAGGCGTCTGGGCATATGCTATTGGTGTTCTTCCGTCAATCTGTGGAATTGGCTCATCTGCCATACCATCTCCCAGCACAATAATATATTTCATAATATTCTCCTCAAGCTCTATTCATTTATTATGCTTCTTCTATTCTTAGTCTGGAAATGAATCCTTTTAGTCCGTTTACTTTTTCTGCAAAAGCTTTTTCACTCATAACATCTGTAAGGAATCCATATTCATCAGAAAGTTCATCCACCGTTACTACTGTACCTTTTCCGAATACATCTGATAATGTACTTACTTCACATTCTTTAGATACTCTTACAAGGAATTTTCTTTCGGAATCTGCCATATCAAGTAAGTCAGCTTCTTCTTCACACCAATCAATTCCTAAATGTGTTCCCTGGAATTTTGCCGCTTCCAATACATCTGCTACTACCGCACTCGCTGTCGGAAGCTTTCCTGCTCCTCTTCCATAGTACATGGAATCATCCAGCATATCACCTTTCACAAAAATACCGTTAAATACATCATTTACACTGTATAACGGATGCTCTGCTGAAATCATGAACGGAGATACCATTGCCAAATAACCTTTGTCAGTCGCTTTGCTCATAGCAAGCAGTTTAATCGTAGCATTTAATTTCTTTGCATATAAGAAATCTTCTGCTGTAATTCCCGTAATACCTTCTGTATAAATCTGTTTAAAATCAACCGTTTTTCCACTCATCAAAGAAGAAAGAATCGCGATTTTCCTACATGCGTCATGTCCTTCCACATCTGCTTCAGGATTACGCTCCGCATACCCTTTTTCCTGTGCTTCCTTCAATACATCATCATAAGCAGCACCTTCGCGTCCCATCTTGGTCAGCATATAATTTGTTGTTCCATTTACAATACCGCTGATATTTAAAATGTGTTCCTGCTTTAATGCATTATTAATGGTTCTGATAACCGGAATACCGCCGCCAACACTGGCTTCAAAGAAATAATTACAGTTATTTTCTTTTGCAATCTGAATCAGCTCAGCACCGTGATTTGCTACAAGTTCTTTATTAGAAGTACATACGCTTTTCCCTGCCATAAGTGCCTTCTTAGTAAAAGTATATGCCGGTTCATTGCCGCCCATTGTTTCACAAACAATTTTAATTTCAGGGTCATTTACAATAATATCCACATCATGAACTACTCTGTCATGAATTGGATCATTTTCAAATTCACGTAAGTCAAGGACATACTTTACATGAACTTCTTCACCGACTGCCTTTACCATTCTATCCTGATTTTTTTCGATAACCTCTACAACACCGCTACCGATGTTACCATATCCATATACTGCTACTTCCATAATTGCTCCTCCGTTTTTCTATATCGAATTAATTATTTACTCACGTGCCAGCACCTTCACATAGTGTACACCGCTTTTTTCTTCCATTGCCGTAAGCATTTCTGTTACATTTCCTGTGGTCTGAAGTACCTGTACACTCAAGCTCAATGATGCCGACCCATTAACCGGAATACTTTGATGTATGGTCAATATATTTGCTCCATAATCAGCCACCGTTTTTAATACTTCCGACAAAAGCCCCGGTTCATCATCCATCTGAACCGTCAACGTAATCGTTGTTCCTTGCGTCGTGTCATGAAATTCCAAAATATCATCCTGATATTTATAGAAAGAACTTCGACTGATTCCAACCTGATCTACCGCATCCTGGACTGTCAAAACCTTTCTCGTTTCCAACAATCTCTTGGCTTCAACTACCTTTAAAAGTACTTCAGGTACTGCTTTTTCCCTTACTAAGAAATATTTATTCTTACTCATTTTTTCCTCTTTCACATCATTTCTTTGCTATCAGATTTCTACTTTTGAGTACTCTGTTTTTCTCAAAAAGCATGTCTTTCCCAAATTTTAGTAATATTGTACAAAAACTCACTCTTTGTCCGTCTGTCATACACACTTTTCCACATACGGCGCACATGTCCGTTTCAAAAAGACACTTGTTTTTCGCTGAAAGATATTCTATCACAGCCATATTGCATTATGCAATAAAAAAATTGTACTTTTTTGTGTACATTTACCATCCCCTACACTACACATAAAAAGGCGCATTGTCAAATGCCAACACGCCTTTTACAAAATCATTTTTATCATTCATTTATTCCATCTTACACCGAAAAATCAATTCTTGTTCCGGTAAGTCTCACATCAGCAGCTATCTTGCTCCAATCGAAATTCGTAAGCTGTTCTATAAGTTCTTCTTCCGAGGATGCTTCAATCCAGGCTCTTTTCACCGTAGTCTCCTCATCCTCCTCGTAGAGCTTTTGTACATCGGATTTCTTTTCTGCTTTCTTTTCTTCCCTGCTATCTTCAAGGCGTTGCTGTCTTTCAGCTTCAATACGCTCTCTCTGCTTTTCAGACAGTTTCTCAAGCTCTGCAAAAATAGATACCGAGCCGTCATCATTCATGTAAACAGCCATTTTATTAATCAGCGTCTCACCGTTACTCCATGCACTTTCAAATCCAAACTGCTGGCAAATACGCTTAGACATATCTATCGCAGTCTGCATTTTCTGTAATTTTTCCTGTGCATATTCTTCATCGCTTGCCATTTTTTCAAGCTCGGCACTTGAAAAAACAACCGAGAACTCCTTCGTGCTTTGATTTACCAATGCTCTTTTATCATCACTATCATCAGCAACAATAAAGTCATAGTCACTGTATGTTTTTCGAAGTTCGTTCAAATACTTTTTCGCTTTAGCCGACAGCTTATCTTCGCTGGATTTTACAGGACTCACTTCCGATGCTTTCTGCACCGGTGTACTGTTTTGAATGGGTAACTCATCTTTTACGCCTGCAAGTAAATCGTTCTTTTTTGCCTGCATCGTATTTTCATAATAATTTGTCGCTTTTGCCATTCCAAATGCTGAAACCATAATACTACCTCCTTGTATCACACACCGTATCGGGTACGGGCTACTTCTTTGCAAATCCGTTTACAAAGTATACTCTATTTGTATTATCGACTAGACACGACAAAAAATTATATCTATCTTACAAACTTTTTCTGATTTCAAAAGTTTTTCTTTCTATTTGGATTAGTCACTTTTCGTTGACATTCGCTGAGTTTTCTCACTTTATGCTGACATCCACAGGCTCTTACAGCATCTCTTCATCATATATGGCACGTGCGCCACCGATAAATTTCGGTCTCGTACGTGCAGCAACTACCGTTGCCTCACCAATCGTATGGTGTTCTAATCTTAATGGCACTGCCACTTTCTTCAAATGCATACCAATCAGAGTAAACCCTATATCCAGTCCTGCATCTGCCTTTATTTCTTCTAACGCAATCGGATGTGTAAATGCCGTGTATGCCTGCGTTGCCAAAGACCCGCCTGCCTTCGGCTGCGGAACAACATTAACAGGTTCCGCAAACGGAACTGCTTCACGCTCTACGATAATTGCTCTATTTAAATGCTCACAGCACTGAATTGCAAGATATACTTCTTTACTTTTTGTATAATCATGAAGGGCCTTAAATATCTCGCCTGCTACTTCTACATTGGAATTTGTACCAATCGTAGAACCAACCACTTCACTTGTGGAACATCCGACCACAATAATATCCCCCTTCTTCAGTTTCGCTTTTTCACATAATTCCGAAACAACAGCCGTTGCCTGCTCATAAATCGTCATTTCACTACCATCCTTTATTTATCACATAATCTTTTTCGGATTTTCATTCCAACACATGTATAACTTAAAACGGTGCAACCCCTTTCGAGGTTGCACCGCATCAAATATCTTATTTCAAGAAATCTTTTGCTTTGCTGTAAATGCCATCTGCATCTAAGCCGTATTTCTTAACAAGTGCACCTGCGGAACCGGATTCACCGAACATATCATTCATACCGATTTTTAATACAGGTGTAGGAAGTTTTGCACAAAGTGCATCACATACTGCACTACCAAGACCACCGATTACAGAATGTTCTTCAACAGTGATAACCTTACCTGTCTTCTTAGCAGAAGCAAGAACTGTTTCTTCATCTAATGGTTTGATTGTATGGATGTTGATTACTTCTGTATCGATACCGTCTGCTGCAAGTTTTTCTGCTGCTGCCAAAGCTTCCGCTACACAGATACCTGTTGCTACGATTGTTACATCTTTACCTTCGCGAAGAACAACACCTTTACCGATTTCAAATTTGTAATCAGCATTTTCATTGATTACAGGAACTGCTGCACGGCCAAATCTTAAGTATACAGGGCCATCATGATTGATTGCTGCTTCTACAGCTGCTTTTGCTTCAACATCATCACTTGGAACGATTACTGTCATACCAGGAATGGTTCTCATAAGAGCGATATCTTCGTTACACTGATGTGTAGCACCGTCTTCACCTACTGTAATACCGGCATGTGTAGCACCGATTTTAACATTTAAACGTGGGTAAGCGATAGAGTTACGAACCTGTTCAAAGTTTCTTCCTGCTGCGAACATAGCGAAAGAACTGATGAAAGGAACTTTACCACATGTAGCAAGACCAGCAGCGATGCCTGTCATGTTACATTCAGCAATACCACAGTCAATAAATCTGTCCGGGAATGCTTTTTTGAATACGCCTGTCTTTGTAGCACCAGCAAGGTCTGCATCTAATACTACTAAATTAGGATATTTTGCACCACATTCTGCAAGTGCGTTACCATAACTGTCTCTTGTTGCAACTTTCTTAACATCTGCCATGATTATTCACCTGCTTTCTCTAATTCTTCATCAATTTTTGCAAGGTCAGCAAGTGCGATAGCAAGCTCGTCATCGTTAGGAGCTTTTCCATGCCATCCTGCATTGTTTTCCATAAAGGATACGCCTTTACCTTTTGTACTCTTCATAACGATAGCTGTAGGCTGTCCTTTTGTTTCTTTTGCTTCCTTAAATGCAGCACGAAGCTCATCAAAATCATGTGCATTTACGTTGATTACGTGGAAGTTGAATGCTTCAAACTTCTTGTCGATAGGATATGGAGAACATACATCTTCAATCTTACCGTCAATCTGAAGACCGTTGTTGTCAACGATTACTACTAAGTTGTCAAGGTTACGAGCGCCTGCAAACATAGCTGCTTCCCAAACCTGACCTTCCTGGATTTCACCATCACCAAGAAGTGTATAAGTTCTGTATGCTTTGCCGTCTAATTTAGCAGCAAGAGCCATACCTACTGCTGCAGAGATACCCTGTCCGAGAGAACCGGAAGACATATCTACACCAGGTGTTTCCTGCATACATGGATGTCCCTGAAGATAAGAACCTAAATGACGAAGTGTGAGAAGGTCCTCAACCGGGAAATATCCTCTGTTTGCTAATGTAGAATAAAGACCAGGAGCTGTGTGTCCTTTAGAGAGTACGAAACGGTCTCTGTCCGGATTTTTTGGATCCTTTGGATCAATATTCATTTCCTCGAAGTAGAGATAAGTAAAAAGATCTGTTGCAGATAAGGATCCGCCCGGATGACCAGCTTTTGCGCTGTGTACCGCCTTCACAATCCCTTTACGAACCTCATTTGCTGTTTTTTGAAGTTCTAAATTGGTCATTTCTTCATCCCCGCTTTGTAATTTATTTTTATCTATTTCCGGTTTGACAAATCCTGCCAAACCTGAAATTGATTAGTACCGGATTAGATTAATGGATATTTGTCTGTTAACTCTTTTACGATAGCTCTTGCTTCTGCAATCTTTTCTTCGCCACCGTTAATCACAAGTGCAATTGCTTCTGCAATCTTATCCATATCTTCTGTATTCATTCCACGGCTTGTTACTGCTGCTGTTCCAAGTCTTATACCGCTTGTAACAAATGGAGACTGTGGATCGTTTGGAATAGTATTTTTATTTGCTGTGATATGAGCTTCGTCAAGAAGTTTTTCAACCGCTTTACCTGTTAATCCTTTTTTGCTTACATCCACAAGCATTAAGTGGTTATCTGTACCACCGGATACGATATCGATGCCTCTTGCAAGTAAGCCTTTGCAAAGTGCCTGTGCATTGTCCACGATATTCTTTCCGTATTCTTTGAAAGATGGATCAAGAGCTTCTTTGAAGCAAACTGCTTTTGCAGCGATAACGTGCATTAATGGACCACCCTGGATACCCGGGAAAATAGCTTTATTAAAGTTATATTTATCAGCTGCTTCCTGATTGCATAAAATCATACCGCCACGAGGTCCGCGAAGTGTTTTGTGTGTTGTAGTAGTAACTACATCAGCATATGGGATTGGGCTTGGATGAACACCTGCAGCTACAAGACCTGCGATGTGAGCCATATCTACCATAAGTACTGCGCCTACTTCGTCAGCGATTTCTCTGAATTTCTTAAAGTCAATTGTTCTTGCATAAGCAGAAGCACCTGCAATAATCATTTTTGGTTTACATTCAAGTGCAATTTCTCTTACTTTATCATAATCGATGAAACCTTCATCGTTTACACCATAAGGTACACAGTTGTAGTATTTACCTGACATATTAACCGGTGAACCATGAGATAAATGTCCGCCGTGGTCAAGGTTCATACCCATATATGTATCGCCCGGCTGTAATACCGCAAAAAATACTGCCATATTAGCCTGTGCACCGGAGTGTGGCTGCACATTTGCATAATCACATCCGAATAATTCTTTTGCTCTATCTCTTGCTAAATCTTCTACTACGTCTACACACTGACATCCGCCATAATATCTCTTTGCCGGATAACCTTCTGCGTATTTGTTAGTAAGTGGGCTTCCCATTGCTGCCATAACAGCTTTGCTTACCCAGTTTTCAGATGCAATCAACTCGATGTGACTGTTCTGTCTCTCCTGTTCATCCACAATTGCCTGTGCAACTTCCGGATCTACGTTTTTCACTTCATCAAATGAATACATTGTCTTTCTCTCCTCCTAGATGTTTATCTTAATTGTGCCTTGCACAAATGGCGTCTTATACTCCTCGTTTTGTTTTACACCATATTCCATACCAGTATAACACACTTTTACAGTCTGATAAATATTAAAAATATACGCAAGTTTTTATATTTTAAAGAAAAAAATATAGAAAATAACTACATACTTACACGTTCTGCAATCTCAGCCATCTTCGCCTCACAAAGTCTGGTATCTCCATGCACTCTGGAATATGCCAGATAACCATTCATACGATCAATCTTTGTTAAGTTTTTACTTCCGCATTTCGGGCATACGTCCATTTCCAGTTCTTCATATCCGCAGTCATCACAATAAGCGAGTGACAAATTCACACCCTCATAAAAGCCAAATTCCATAGCACGTTTTACAAGCGTACGAACTGCTTCTATATTGTAGTCAATCGGATATTTCACATACTGTATTTTTCCGCCATTGCATAAGTCCCAAAACCGTCGTTCCAGATCCTGTTTCTGAATCGGTGTAATATCCTCCATAACATGACAGTGGAAGCTGTTTGACACATATTCTCTGTCGGATACGCCTTTTATAATTCCATACTTTTCACGGAACTGTTTTACCTGCAGACCACATAAATTTTCTGCCGGTGTTCCGTAAATGGCATATAAATGTCTATCTTCCTGTTTGAATTCATTTACTTTTTTATTTATGTGCTGCATTACCTGCAGTGCAAATTCGCCATCCTCCACAAGGGATTTTCCGTTATAAAGCATCTGCAATTCATTTAACGCAGTAATGCCGAAGCTCGCAGTTGCCGATTTTAAAAGCGGTGCAATCTTATCATGAAATCCCAAATTTCCTCCATAAAATCCACCCATACAATACGCAAGCGGATTGTTGGAGGCTTTCATTTCCCCTAAATACTCATATGTACGCTGATGAATACCGCGAATCATTTGAAGATAGGTATCCAGCACTTCGTAAAAATCTTTTTCCTCTTCTCTTGCTTTTGCAAGAATCATAGGCAGATGAAGCGATACTGCTCCGATATTAAAACGACCAACAAAAACAGGCTTATCGTCTTCATCCGCAGGCTCCATACCACCCCGTTCAAACCAAGGTGATAAAAAGGCTCTGCAGCCCATCGGAGAAATAACTCTGCCATATTTTTGATATATCTGTGCCACATAGCCTTCTCCCGAAAGACTCAGCCAGTCCGGATACATCGTCTTTGCCGAGCAGGCAATTCCCGCTTCAAATAACTCTTCTAATTCACAACCCTTATCGTGTAACTTCTTATCATACAAAAAGATAATCTTCGGGAATAATACCGGCTTTTTGTGTCCTTTCTTTCCCTGTCCGTTTTGCCGCACGCGAAGCATTGTCTTTGTGGCAAGTCTTGCAAAACGTCCGCTGCCAAGTCCTGCTGTTACCGCGATAAACGGATAGTCTCCTCTACTGGAAGCTACTGTATTGAACTTATATTCCCATCCTTGGAATCCCTGTTCCATTTCTTTGCTGACATCTGAAAATGCCTGTCTGTCTGCCACTTCTTCCGAAAGTCCAAGGGATAAATATTTCTTATAATCCCGCAAATAGGATTTCTCAGCATACGGTTCCACCAGCTTATCTACTTCCGGAATCGTAAACCCACCATACTGCTGGCTTGCCGCAAACAACACGATATCTCCCATTACGTCAAACGCTACATCCAGCGTCTTGGGCTCATTGTACCAGACATTTCCCATTTCAAAGCCGTCTTTTAGTACCGCACCGATATCAAACAGACAGCAATTCATCGTATCTCTTCTTGCAGACATATCATGGATATAAATATATCCATCATTACATGCCTGTATCTCATCTCTTGTTAAGAAAAACTTCTGATACATTGCTTTGTTAAGCTGATTAAATACAAGACTTCTTCTTGTGGAAACAAGTGCAGAATCCGTATTGGCATTCTCCTTATCCCCGATATACATAACCGCCATGCTCTTTTTATATACTTCATCCAGCATCTTTACAAAGTCCTGCTTATAATTACGGTAATCCTTATAGCTTTTCGCTACAATCGGCTTTGTATTTTCGAGGGCATACTCTACCACACTATGCATCGTCAGAATCGGCAGCTCCGCTACTCCTGTTTTACTGAAGCTGATTTCTGTCCCTTTTTCTATCGTTTCATTTACTTTCTCAACAACAAGACGGCAAATTTGTTCCTTTTCTTCCTGCGAAAAATCAATCATTACTCGTTTCGCACTTTTTGAGACAGCATTCAATACCTTCTCTACTTTGAAAGGAACCTTACTTCCGTCTTTTTTAATGATATGTACTTTCTGACTTGGCTGATACTTTTTGTTAAAGTCCATAATGCTCTCCAATACTCTATCTTACACTTCCAAAATATCCATCAAATACTTTCGATACTGATCCCTTACATGCTCCGGTGCCAGTAGCTTTGCATCTTTTCCGATTCCTGCAAGCCATCCGAAAAACTGTCCGCTAACAGCTACTTTCACATGAATTGCAAAGTCCTTGCCCGATTTTTTCTGTAAGGAAACGTCTTTTCCAAACCGGTCAAGTACTACACCTACCAGTTCATTCGGAAACTGAATCGTCACAATCTCCTCTTTACCGCCATACATACCAAAGGTCTTCGAAGAATACATGCTCATATCACACTTCTTAAAAGCAGCTTCCCCTTCTCTCTTTTCTTCCTCCAATATCTTTACCGGTCCGATTTTGTCCACGCGGAAATGCTTTATTATGGCATCCTCGCTGTCATACCCTATCAGATAATAATTTTCATCATTCCACAGCAACGCCCATGGACTGATTTTGTATTTTTTACCATCCCGCCTCGGTACCAGCTTTTTTTCCAGATTCCATTCCATATACGGAAAGTTAATCGGGTTATTTTGTCTAATCGCCTTATGTATATCATCTATGCGGTAATAAATTCCACTATTCTGACTTTTTATACGCTCCATTGTATAAACCTGACGCTGTAAATTCACAGCATCATATTTACTTACCAGACCTTCAATTTTTTTAATCAGCTCCTTCGACTTAGCCGCTGTTATGAAACGAGACGCCGAAACCGCATCTACAAGTAATTTGCATTCCGGCAACTCAAAATTACGATCAGCAATATAATAACCGCCATTTCTGTACTGATTATTATACTCTATATTGATATCGAACTCTTTCAAATAAGAAATATCGTTGTAAATGCTTTTCCGTTCTGCCTTAATATTGTTGGCAGCAAGCTTATCTATCAAAGTCTGCATGGACATGGGATGCTCTATATCCGTCTCTTCCATCAGAATTTTTACAATATATAATAATTTCAGTTTTTGATTTTCTGAACGTGCCATGCTTCTTATTCCTCTAAAATCTCCTAATGTCGCACTTTTACATCTTCTGCATTTCTATCTATTTCCTATATATTGCCCGTCTTATACGACACCTAAGATGTTATACAATTCCTGTAAGCTTCTGATTTCATACCGGATATCGCAACCCACATGATTTTCCTTCCCATCCGGATTGTACCAGCATGCATCTACTCCGGCATTGTTTGCCCCTTTTATATCCGACGTGAGCGAATCTCCGATTAAAATAGCTCTTTCTTTATGAAAATCCGGTATCTGTTCAAAAGCCGCATCGAAAAATTCTATCCTTGGTTTTTCAAACCCGATCTCATCAGAAATGAAAATGCCATCCACAATTTTATCAAACCCGGAATTTTTCATTTTGATTTCCTGTGTAATTACTACTCCGTTCGTAACCATATATTGCTTAAAGCCTCTCTGCTTTAAATCCTTTAGCAGTATATCCGAAGCATCCACATAATACGTCATTGTTCCAAGCTCGCGCTGATACTTCTGCTGAATCGCCACAGGGTCGATATGCGTAATGCCTACTGCGGCAAAAAAATCCCGAAATCTTCCCGGCAACAGCTCTTTTTTCGTCACTTCACCAAGCTCTAACCGCTTCCAATAATTTTCATTGATTCCCGAATACAACGCTAACAGTTCTTCCGTCAATTCAATTCCGTAATCCTTCAGACATACACCAAGTGCGTATCGTTCTGATAATTTAAAATCCAGTAAGGTTCCATCTAAATCCCATAAAATAACATCATATTTTCTCATATACTTTCTCTTATCTCCGTCGGGCTTTATGTATTCATTTCTATGAAAAAGATGTTCATGAACACATGAACATCTTATCGAATCTAATCTTTAATTATCAGTCACTTCTGCTTCCGATGCCATAGCCATCTTAGCGTCTTTGCTTTTACGCCATTTAATGCCGATAAAGCATGCCAACAAAACAACTGCCACTATAAAAATAAGTACCAAAAGATACGCTAAAAAGTTCACTCCAAATGCTGCAAACATATTGTGCTCCTCCAACTAAAAAATTCTGATTTATTGTACCATTTATAACCCAGTATCGTCAAGCAAAGTCCTGCCTTACCATACAAGGATTAAGTACGTTATGCCCTCTATAAAATGATTCCTTCATCCTCTAAAAGATTATCACCGTCTGCTGCCGTTGTAGCAAGCATGTCACAACGCTCATTTTCAGGATGTCCATCATGTCCTTTTACCCAGACAAACGTAACCTTATGCATCTCTTTCGCCTTTAAAAGACGCTGCCACAAATCCACATTTTTCACAGGACTGTTTCCTGCTGTTTTCCAGTTTTTGCGAAGCCACGTATCCATCCAGTTCTGATTAAAAGCATCTGTCAGATATTTGGAATCCGATACCAGTTTTACATCACAGGGCTTTGTAAGTGCTTCCAATCCGACAATAGCCGCCATAAGCTCCATACGGTTATTGGTCGTTCTTTTATATCCTGCACTATACTCTCTTTCATGAAGATTTCCTTTACTGTCAATATACTGCAGAACACATCCATATCCTCCGGGTCCATCCGGGTTTCCACGTGCCGAACCATCTGTGTAAATTGTTACATTCATACGTTTCTCCTCTTTACATTTCCAAAAAGCATTACTCCCATTTTCCGTTTTGTAAGAAGCCCTCTGCCATCGTTTCCGCTGCTTTTGTAATATCTTCCTGATATCCCAGCATCTGTAAAAGCCGAATAGCATTTCTCGTTGTCGCAGGTCCATCTTTCAATTCATAACGGAAATGAATATCATCGTTTTCTATGGTTTCCTCAAAATGATAATTTGCATACTTATCTGCAAGCAGCTCCGCCAGTTCCATATCATGCGTCGCTGCAAGACAAATCGTACTTTCCTTTTGCAATGTCTTCATAATCTGACACGCCGCCGCAATACGTTCTACCGTATTCGTTCCCCTAAGCACCTCATCCACGATGCAAAGCACCTTTTCATCAGACCTTGGGCATTCATCAAGAATCCTTTTCAGTGCTTTAATCTCTACCATGAAATAGCTTTCGCCCTGCATCACATCATCTTTCAATGCCATGGAACTCATCGTTTTAACAAACGGCGCATTCCATTTATCTGCAAGACATGTATAAATACTCTGTGATAATATTGCATTTATTGCAATCGTTTTCAAAAACGTTGATTTACCGGATGCATTTGAGCCTGTTAACAGCACACCCTGTTTTATTGTAATCGAATTTGGCACCGGATTATTTAATAAAGGATGATATACTGCTTCAGCCTCCAGTACTACTTTTTCCTTGCACCTTTCTCCTGTCTGCCCACCATCCTGTATACAATCGCTATAAAGCTTTGGTACACAATACTTATCAAGAGATGCCCTGTAAAACGCAATCGACATACATGCATCAATATAGCCTGTCAGATAAAACATTCTCTCAATATCTTGCCGATGTGCCTTTACCACCTTCAGCATTTGATAAAACTTCATAATATCAATGTGAAAAATCATCTTGATATAATCCAGGAATAAATCTAACGGATTACTACTTCCAAACGGATTATTCATAGACATTGCAATTCCGGAAAAGCGCCTGAACCCATCCAGCCTATGCACACATTCCTTTAGTTCTTTCTGCTCTTTTTCGAGTTCTTTATAGTTTTTACGTCCAAGAAGCTTCGCACCCTTTATCATACGCAAAATATATCCGAAGCTCACAAGATACGCACTAATTTTTCCTTTTTTATTAAAATACGTCATGATACTGATACATATCATGAAAAACAATAATGTTACTGCTATATCAGGAGCATAAAAAAGAAGTGCAATTACCGGAAGATACAACAAATCTAAAAGTATCTGCGGCAGATTGCTTTTCGTCCTTACCAGTTCTAAATGATCCAGATAATCAAAAAGAGAATATTTCCCTGTATTTCCAATCTGCATAAAAAGCAAAGACAGTTCTGTTCTTAGCTTTTCATCCTCAGAAACTGCCTTTGCAATCGCATGTCTGTGTTCTAACTCTTTTTCATCGAAGCAGGTATTACGCAGAAAATGATACAACACTTCCGAACCGGCGGCACTTTTGGTATAGTCCATTCTCTCATAAACCTTATCTCCGCTCAAATCATTCCATGTAATATCATCTACATGAAATCCTGCCTTATTATGGCGAAAATATCCGGATGCCGCTTCAGCGAAATGGCAAAAAGCCTTTGACGGAACGTTGCCGTATTCCTCTTTTATAATAGCTGCTGCCATTCTCTTTTTTTTAGTCATTCTGTAAATCCTCCGGACCAAATCCGAATGGTAACAATTCTCTTAACGTATATACTTCATATTCTGTTTCGGATATCGCCGGAATTACCTGAAATTCATCTGCCTTGCAAAATTCTGCCATTACCTGTCTGCATACGCCGCATGGAAATGCCAGTCTTACCGGTTCTCCTTCCGGGCTGCCTACAATTGCAATTTTCACAAATTCCTTCTCTCCTTCAGATACTGCCTTAAAAAAAGCAGTCCTTTCCGCACAAACCGTTCCGGAATACGATGCATTTTCAATATTGCAGCCGGTATATACCTTACCGCTTTTTGTCAACAATGCTGCTCCCACCTGAAAATGAGAGTAGGGTGTGTACGCCTTCTTTCTTGCGTCTAAAGCCTCTTTTATCAGAGCTTCCTTACTAATCATTCTATTTCCTCACTTATTATCTTATAAAAACTTCTTAAATTCCAATACGGATTCTTTTACAAGCACTTTAAATTTTGCTGATGCTGCATCTGCTGCTGCCTGTACTTCCTCATGTGTAAGCGGCTCTGCCGAAAGACCTGCACCCGGATTACATACGCAGGAAATACCACACACCTTCATTCCCATATGGTTTGCGGCAATTGCTTCTACCGTAGTACTCATACCTACCGCATCGGCTCCGAGCATCTGTGCCATACGCACTTCTGCAGGACTCTCATAAGAAGGTCCTGAAAACTGCATATAGATACCTTCCTTCAAATCAATATTATGCGCTGCTGCTTTTTCACGAATAATCTGAGCAAGCTGCTTATTATAAATTTCAGACATATCCGGAAATCTTATTCCTAACTCGTCCAGATTCGGACCAATTAATGGATTTGGTACCAGACAGGAAATCTGATCTTTAATCAGCATAAGGTCACCGGCTTTATAGCTTGGATTAGAACCACCGGATGCATTTGTTAAAAAGATAATTTTTGCACCCATCAGCTTCATCAGTCTTGTCGGCAATACTACATCCGACATTGCATAGCCTTCATAATAGTGAATACGGCCTTTCATGCATACAACCTTTACCTCTCCAAGATAACCAAAAATGAACTTTCCTGCATGGCCTGCCACGGTACTTACCGGAAATCCTTCGATTTCTTCATACGGAAGCTCAGCCTCCACTTTAATTTCATCTGCAAAATTACCAAGCCCTGAGCCAAGCACAATCGCTACCTCCGGCTCAAAATCCACTTTTTCCTTTACGCTTTCATAACATTTTAATAATTTTTCATACACTTGATTCATCATGTTCCCTTTCCGCCTTTCTTATTTTTATATCATGAAGTTATCAAAAAAATCTGTGGTATCTGCTGTTTCCAATTGTATTTTTAGTAAATATGCTCTAATTTCAGCATCGGACAGCAGATTCGCTTCCAAAAGCTTTGCTGCCACCTCTCCTGTCAATCCCTTTGACCTATACCATAACGTATAATACTTCATATTCCCACCGTATTTTTGCATATTATCCAAAAACAGGTTTATCATCTGTGCTTCTTTTTTTTGCAGGTAATTCTGTAACTCTTGACGCATTTTATCCGTAAGAAACGTCTCATATTCCAAACGCTGGAGCACAAGCACAAGTCTCCTGTTTTCTGTTGTCTTCACATGTCTTTCCAGCTGCGAATCAATATCTTCCACATCAAACCACCCGATGAACACCGGCTTAAAATCAGCATCTAATGGTTTTTCCAGGCATTCCAGCAAAGCATTGTCATAGTTTTCAAGCCATTTTTGCTGTTCGGTCTGTAAATTTTCGAACGCCAAAAGTCGTGGATTATCAAAATAGCGCAGGTACGATGCCATAAAATAGCATATTTCTTCTTCTATCCGATTTTCTTTTCCGTCAGAAAACGATATTTTTTCCAGGGAGTCACACCCTAAAAATACTTGTTTCCCCAAATGGATATCTTTTAGCGGAAATACAATTTCCCGCAAGTTTTTTGCATGTGAAAATGCCCAATCTCCCAACTGTTCCAGACTGGCCGGTAATACTATTTTCTCAACAGTTTTACAACTTAGGAAGGCTTTTGCACCAATTTCCGTAATCGGCATATGAGACAAATCAACTACCTGATAGCCGCCATCATACTTTTCGTATTTCATATCCGCTTACGTTTTCTCCCTTCCCTATTTTCCAAAGCTTTCCTCTATATTTTTCTTTTAAACACATTAAAACAATTATAGCGTTATTCCCTGTAATTGCCAAATGATTTTTTGACTATCGACACCATATATGATATTCTTATATTAGCTATATTTGTACGCAAAAAGGAAGGTGAACACATGAAATACATCTTTTCCTATACATTATTTGCATTCGGCATTTCGGCCTTCAGTCTATTTATAAAATATTTCTTTTCGAAAGATAAAAAGGGCTTCGCACATAATACGTTGTCTCTGTTATGTTTAGGTAGTGCTATTTGGAGCTTTGGTTTCTCTGCACTTTTTATGCAAACAAATCCTGACATTGCTTATCTTTGTCGTGCCATTGGAATGGTCGGTGTTTTCATCTATCTGATCACCGGTCAGATGATGGTTTGCTATCTGTCCCCACTTAACGCAAAAATCAAAAAAACCTTGAATGGAATTTCTTTGACCGGAATTGTCGTTTGGTTAATGACATGTAAGCGTGATGAAGTTGTTTTTTTCATGGATAACGACATGATGTCTTATTCTTTTCAGCCCGGTCTGTTTTCCACAATCTATACACTTTATACTATATTAGTCTCATTAACCATCTTTCTTGTTTCTGTACATATGGTAATTCGTGCACCGCTCAAACGCAACAAAGCGTTTGGACGCCATCTGATTGCCGCTGTTATTTGTATGACCATCGGAATGGTATTTGATACGGTTCTTCCTCTTCTGGGAAAATCCGCATTCCCTGGAAGTACCATGACACAGTATGTCGGAATGCTTGTTATCTGCAACGCAGTTAACGTCCTTGACCGTTCTGATATCAATATCGGCAATATGTCTTTATTCATATATAATTCTCTGTCTATGCCGATTCTTGTATATGATGATGAACCACAAATTAAAATTATGAATGACTGCTCTTCTATTTTCTTTGGTGAATATAGAGAGCTTTCCAATATTTCAAAGCTTCCTATCAGCAAGCTTTTTGATGTGGATGAAAACAAAGTATTTTCTTTTGAAGGAAGTGTTCAAAGCATTACTGCAACCTGTCGCAACAACCAGATTCCTTGTGAACTTTCCATCAGTAAAATCCATGACTCCTATGGCGATTTAATCGGATATATTATTCTTATTAAAGACTTGTCCGAACAAATTAAAGCAATGCATCGCCTGGAAGAAGCAAAAGAAGATGCTGAAACTGCAAACAAAACCAAATCTACGTTCCTTGCAAATATGTCTCATGAAATCCGTACTCCAATGAATGCTATTATTGGATTGTCCGAATTGGTTCTTAACATGAATCTTGATGCACAGGTACGAGAATATATTTCCGACATCAAAACCTCTTCGAAAAATCTGCTTGCGATTATCAACGATATTCTGGATATTTCCAGGTTGGAATCCGGAAAAGCCGAAGTTATCTGTGGTCCTTATTACTCCGCAAGCATTATCCGGGATATCCGTACCATCATTAATACGCAGGCACAGAAAAAAGGTCTGGACTTTATTATGGATTTAGACCCTCGTATTCCTGATAAATTGTACGGCGACAAAGTCCGTATTCGTGGTGTCCTGATTAACCTGTTAAACAATGCCGTAAAATATACGCAGGAAGGTTCCATTACCTTCTCCATACGTGTACTGAGTATTTCCAAAGACAATGTACGCTTAGAATACACTATTGCGGATACCGGCATTGGTATCAAAGACGAAGAGCTTGATACGATTTTTGACAGTTTCTCACAAGTAAACCGTAAAATCAATCGTAGCGTAGAAGGTACAGGTCTTGGACTTTCTATCGTACAAGGCTACGTTAAGTTAATGGGCGGTGAGATTTCTGTAACCAGCACCTATGGAAAAGGCTCTGTATTCTCTGTCATTTTAGAGCAAAAGATTATGGATTCCGCTTCCATTCACAACATTGAATCTCTTACAGATACAACCGTTGATGAATTTTCGCTTGGTTCCTTAAAGATTCGTGATATAAAAGCATTAGTTGTAGATGATAACAGAATGAATCTCAAAGTATCCGGTCGAAGCATTGAACATTACGGTGTATCCGTTGATACTGCACCAAGCGGTGCCGATGCAATTAAGCTCTGTCAGGAAAAGAACTATGATATCATATTTATGGATCAAATGATGCCCGGCATGGACGGTGTAGAAGCCATGAAACGAATCCGTCGCATCTCTCCATTCTATGATTACGGCGGCGAATGTAAAATCGTTGTTCTGACTGCAAATGCTATCAATGGCATGCGGGAACAGCTTACCGGTGTCGGTTTTGACGATTACTTAGGAAAACCAATCAACTTCACACAGCTGGAAAGCATTTTCCGCAAATTCGTTCCTGTTGAAAAAATAGTATACGAACCGGAAGAAAAAGAATAATTCCCAAAATAGCAAAGGCAACTTCTGTATGTACTGCAGAAGTTGCCTTTTATATTGTGTGTTATTGATTACTTTGCAAGCAAACCAATGAGTTCACTTCTTTTGGATTTTTGTGGCACTACCGGCATCGGTTTTTCCTGAACCGACTTTGGCACATTTTGAGTTGATACTGATTGCGGTGATGATGTTACCGGCTTTACTGCCGTTGTAGGATTAGCCGTTACTCGCCTGACCGATACCGGTCTTTCCTGTAAATCCCCATAAATCGGATCATAATGAGCCCGAAGGGTATAATGCAATATTGTCTCCATCAAATAAATCATATTGTCAAAAATAGAATAGATTTGCATACTCCAATATTCATCCTTACTACCTTTGAAAATGATTTCCAATCCCTGATTCGGGAAGTATTCCAATTTTACAATTCTTTTAAAGTATATTTCTTTCCGATATGTTTCCCCACGCATATATACGCTAAAATACGTGGAACCTGCAATGACAACCTGTTCTTCATTGTGTACGTTTTTTAATCGCGGATTCCATTTGAAACAACGTAACCCTTTACTAATCCCTCTTTCATATACCTGACGTGCCAAATTCTGCCAGTTTGCTTCTCTGTTTATCTGATGAAAAATCCCTCCAAATGTAATTCCATGTCCAAGAAAATGACCTAAATCCCCCCAGGCTGCCGCATTTGTTATCATACTTCTTACCTTTTTCTTGGAATCATAATTCGGCATCTGAAACAACACTCCGCCTACTCCGTTTAGTACCATATTGCGAATTGCACTTTTTTCTTCCTGTGTTATATTTCTCATGACATATCTCCTTTCGTATCTCGTCCTCTTTTATTATTGGTAAGTGATAGATACTCAAAGTTTCGTTTCCGTTTTATTTATTGGAAATATTGTTGTAAATTTTCATCGTTAGATAATCGTGTCGCCCAGTCTACCATAGCATCTAAGTAATTCATCAAATCTGTAGAGGCGTTGTATAATTTTTTTTGCAATTCCGGCGATATATGTTCTGCTACTAAATTGCCAATTCCTCCACCGCTATTCAACACATTTTCAATGTCTTGTGCCGTATACTGTGTTAATGCCTGTTTTACCTCTGCAGAAGCATAAACATCTGCCATATCCGATATAATTCGTGTTTCCCACTCAATTAGCGAAACCAGCTCCGGCATATATACATCTATAAATGTTCCCGACGCATCTACTGCTTCCATTTCCGCATATGCTTCTCCTTGCAGCAGATAGTTTTCCATCTCTGTGAAATAAGCTGCCATCAACTGATCTACATATGCAAACTGTTCATCTGTCAGTGAATACTCCAGTGCTTCCTGATATCGTAGCATCTGTTCTGCCAATGCGTTTATAGCCGCAAGGTAATCCGCGTTTAATCCTTCCAAATCAGCTTCGGAAACTCCGAGAAATTCTTGAATTTCAGCCCCCTGTTCTATATCAGAAGATTCTGAAAGTACTTTTTCTTCCTGTGGTTTAATATTATTTTGTTCTTCTGATTCTTCTAAAATTTCTTCTCTTGTCTGTATTTCTGAAGTTTCATGATATCTTTCTTGGGCTACATCCGTAACTACTTTTGTCCCACCAACCGTAAGACCAAGGGTTACCACCACAATAGCAATTTTTGCAGCAATTGCTGCACCTGTCCCTGTGGCAGTAGCTGCCACTGTACTTGCAGTTACTGCGGCTCCCGTGGTCTGGACTGTTCCTGTGGTCACAACTGCAGATGTAGTTGCAGTTGTTCCCGGCGTTACTGTTGCAGCCATTTGTGCCTGATACATCGCCTGATTGGACGCATTGGCTGCCGCCTGCTGTGCCTGATACATCGCCTGATTGGACGCATTGGCTGCCGCCTGCTGGGCCTGATACATTGCAGAGTTTGACGCATTTACTACTGCCTGCTGAGCTGACATCTCTGCCATGCCACCCATAATAAGTCCGGCTTCTGTAATGGTACAGGCTTCTGCCTGTGTACGGAACAGCATAAAGAATACAGGGAATGCACCCAGACTGTAGAGCTTGACATTGTTCTTTCTCTCAAACTGTCCTACTGCCTCTTTAATAGACTTTCTTGCATAATTCAGTCTGCTCTTTATAGTTCCTTCGGAACATTCCATCATGCTTGCAATTTCACCAACAGACATTTCCTCATAATAATAGTATTGGACACAAAGCTTCTGCTCTACGGATAAGCCATCCAATATGTCGGCAATAATCCGTTGCTGTTCTGCATTATGGAATACTGTTTCCGGTATAAACTCTTCGTGGTCATTGATTGCTCTATCAAAAATATCTGCTCCATCTTCATCATCTCCTGACGCTGTTGTCAAAAGCTCTTTGCGATATTTTTGTATATGTCTTAATGTCAGATTTGTTGCAATCCTACCACCCCATACATAAAAAGCTCTGGGTTCTTTAAGAGTATGTATCTTATCATAAATCTGTAAATAAGTTTCTTGTAACAAGTCTTCCGTTGTATGATAATTTTGTACGATATCCCATATGATTTTATAAAAATACTTATAAGACAGGGCATATAGCTGCTCATATCCTGAGAAGTCACCTTGCATCATCTTGGCAACTTCCGAATATAGTAATTCATCTTTTTCTCTTATGTTTGTTGGTACACCCATTTTATCTCCCAATTCCTATCCGTTTCTATTGTCTTGAGTCATTTTTGCTATCATTCACTCATCTGGTTTTCACTGTAAATCTTCTTGTGATACACATATTCCGGTTTCGGTATCTGCATATTCTCTTTTGGAAGCACCATTTCATATACCATGATACGAAATAGTTTCCACAGATTGTTTGTTGGTTCCTTTACACATTCCATACATGTCTCCTTTAGCGGCAAAACAAAGAGGTTAATATATTACAAATCACTACAGAAATCGTTATCCATACAATTCCAAATACTAGTATTGTTAGTAATGTAAAAGGTACCTGACCAATGCAATCATATAAAAATGCGGCAAAAACGAATCCTACAAGAAGAGCAACAACCGCAATCAGCACTGCTTTCACTGTAATCATCTTCCCTTTACTTTGTGCCTTCTCACTCGGTTGAAAATATACATTCTGAATATCTGTATTTGCACTATTCCCACTTGGTATCAGCGAAGCATATGATTGAGATGGAGTTTCTGGATGATTTCTCGTCATTTCCACTTCTCTTCCCATTTGTGCAAATTCAGCCATATATTGCTTTGCAAACAAATAACTGACCCGATATAGTGACTCATAAACTTTAGTTGCATTTTCTTTTTCATTTATATAGCAATCTTTTGCCTGCGTTGCATGAAGCTCCTGGTTGCCCGACATCCGTATAAAATGCATATCTTTTATTGTACCTGCCGTTACCAATTCATACTCTTCCATCAGTTTTATTTTGCCAAACAGATTGGAATGATGGTTCTGTTCATTCGGAGATATTCTTTGTAAAATTTCTTCCACCTTCGCATCTGTTATTTGTCCGGCACGAAACAGCTCATCAATCATCATTTCAAGTGCAGTTCTTGCCATTCCAATTACAGCACGACAGCTTTCTATGCGCATCACATATTCTTCTTCTGTTTCACCGGAAACCTCCATATAACCATTTACCATTTGATTTTCTATCCATAAAAGCTTGTTGTATATCTCTTTGTAATTTGCCATATGGCCAAAATTGGTTGCCATTTCATGTCCTCACATTCTAGTTGTTTTTTAAGTGTTCAATCGGTATCATCGGCGGTATCACATCAACCGACTGCTGCGGCATCGTCGGAACCGGCTGCTGTGGCACCGTCGGAAACTGCTGCTGCGTCACCGTCGGAACCGGCTGTTGTGGCACCGTCGGAACCGGCTGCTGCGTCACCGTCGGAACCGGCTGCTGCGTCACCGTCGGAACCGGCTGTTGTGGCACCGCTACCCGTTGCGGTAATTGTGCCGCATGATATAATGTATTTCTATTTTCAAAAATCCCTCTACAAACTGCTTCTCTCTGTTCTCTTCTTACTACCATACAATCCGAAATCTGATCATAAACTGTTGTATGATTTTTGGTGAACAGCAATACTAAAATGTATACGATCCATATCACCCCTGCCATGCCCCAGACAATGGGCATAAAAATCAGACCACTTAGAAGAGCCGGAAACATTTTCAGTAAGGTTCTTGTCAGAATATCCAGTGTCCTTGCTTTCCGTCCGTCTGTCCTTACAACACACAAACCGACCATTCTTTTTCCCAAGGAAGATTCTCTTTTCCCACTTTCTGACAAAAAGAAATACAGAAACGTACCTACCACAAGCAACATCACACTCATATGTACTCCTAAATGGCAAGTTGCCCTGGAAGGTTCTTCCATTACAAATCGTAACACCCCATCAGGACTAAATTTGTAATATACGCCTTCTTCTATTTCAAACCATTCATAAGGAAAACCTCCCCACAAAAAGAACCATTGTGCATAGATACACCAAATGATCCAAACAATACTGCTATCTATCGCATATGCGATAAATCGCTCAAAGAGTTTTGCTCCGCAAAGCTCTTGTGCAATCTGAACAGTATTTTTCCTCTTTCTACTATGCGATATTACTGCTGCTATCAGAACAAGCACCGGTAACAATACAATCAGAGTAAGGAACCTCGTATATCCAAACAAAACCATAATTACTTCCATGTTTTATACCTCATTACATACATTTTATTTTATTGAAATTATACCAAATATCTACATTATCCACAATAAAATCCCTCCCACTATTACATCTCTCTTCTGGGGTTCAATTCTGTCTGATAATGATCTTTGGACATTTCTTCATAACTGATTAACAAATACTTATTTGAATTTGTAGAATCATTCCATGTTACATCCACATAGTAATAATTTCCGTCAATCAGTACTCTGTTCCAGCCATGTCTTCCGGCCTGTCCATTCGAAGTATATCCATAGCCTCTCACATAATCTGTAGGGATACCTACCGCATTCATCATACGCTGGTACGCATTTGCATATCCCTGACATACTGCACTTCCATAAGCAAGTGCGTCAAATGCACTGTGTCTTGTAAGTGAATCATCATATGTAACGGTTTCACACAAATAATCATTGATTGCTATTGCCATCTCCCACTGACTCATTCCTTTATGTACACAACTCATAACTGCTATGGTTGTTAATTCATCAATGGAGTATTCCCATTTATGCTCTCTTATCGGAAATCCAAGAGGACCATTTTGAGGTTCCTCAACTACCGGTGCTTCCACCTCTGCTACTTCAGCTACAGGTACTTCTACCGCAGGTGCTTCCACTGCCGGTACTTCTGCTACGGGTGTTTCTGTTACAGGCACTTCAACTACAGGTATTTCTACTGCAGGTGCTTCTGTTACAGGCACTTCTACTACCGGCGCTTCCACCGTCGGTGCAGGTGTTTCTGCCACTGCCACCTCTACTGTAGGCTCTTCTACTGTCACTTCCGCTAACAAAGAATTAGAAATAAAAGCTTTTGCTGCACCGTATTTTACCAAATACCAACCTGTATCAGCTTGTCCCACAACTTCTACAATTGTGTCCTTCTCTAACTGCCCGATAATATTATACTCTGTAGACGGACCACTGCGTACATTACTGTCCGTTGTTACACGCATGCTATCTGTTAACACTGTTACATTAAAACCATAGCTCTTATAACGTTCTTCTAAAGAGTTTTCTTCCTTCTTTTCTTCAACCGTTTCTTCTTTTTCTGTAACAACAGGTAGCTCCGTTTCTTTTACAGGCTCTGCATGCTTTACGTATGCCGTTACATCATTCATTCCGATAGCAGACATCATTAGTACTACTGTCAGAACAACTATCATTATTTTCTTTAACCAATCATTTTTTTCTCTCATGCTCTTTACCTCTTTCCCAATCGTTTCAAAAAACATTTCTTTTTCTCTGTTTCTGGGCGATAGATACATGAGGTTTTAAATCGGTTTTATTTTTTTGAAAAAAAAATCCTCCTTTTTATCAAACAAACTTTTTGTTGACAAAAAGGGGGATTTTCACTCATTTAAACGATACAATTTCTTATAGACTTTGCTTACAGCTTTGCGATTTCATTTTCATCTGCAAGATGAATGCCATTTGCTTTGAACGCTTTTTTTGCTTTGTCCATTTCTTCTACTTTGACAATCATGTATGCAAGTTCGCTCTTCTTCGCAAAGAATGCATATGCATAATCCATACCGATTCCTTCATTCGAAAGAACAGATACGATTTTCGCAATACTTCCCGGTTTATCTTCGCCGGCTACTGCAAGTACATCTGTTACGGAATAAATAAATCCATTGTCCTTTAACGCATTTCCTGCCTTAAAAACATCATCTACCATCAGACGTAAAATACCAAAATCTGATGTTTCAGCGATGGAAAGTGCACGAATATTTACATCTGCCTGCGCAAGCAAATCTGTAATAGTTGCCAATCCGCCAATTTTATTTTCTACGAATACGGAAATCTGTTTTACTGTCATATCCTGCTCCCTCCTAATCATATAATTTACGTTTATCGATAACTCTGACTGCCTTACCTTCACTTCTTGTAATGGATTTCGGCGATACCAGATGAACGTTTGCCTGAATACCAAGCATTGACTTTAATGCTCCTACAAGCTGTTTTTCTTTCTTAGATACTTTTGCAAGATTATCTGAGAACATTTCCTGAGACATTTCTACATTGATATCAAATGTATCTGTGTTATTAACTCTGTCTACGATAATCTGATAGTTCGGTGTC
>SVFS01000111.1 GCA_015056725.1 Lachnospiraceae bacterium
TTCTAATATTATTCTTTATCAAACGAGAACTGTCCGATAATCTTGTTCAATGCTTCTGCATTTGTCTTTGTTTCCTGTGCCATACGATATGTATCCTGTGTCAACTGTACGATTTCTGAGTTACTGTTAGATACATCCGTTACACCCTGTGTTGATTCAGCTACTGAATCATTAATTCCGGTGATTGCTGAAGAAATCTTCAACATACTGTCGTTTAATTCGTCGATTGACTTGTCAACTTCCTGCATGGTTGCATTGATGCTTGCTGCATCTTCAGAGTATTTTTCACTAATCTGGATAAATCCATCGTAGTCTGACAATACTTTATTTTCCAAGAAGTCTAATGTCTTTGTTAAACTTTCTGTCATATCATTAACCGCTAATGTTACTTCCTTAACGATTGATGTGATATTTCCTACTGTCTTAGAAGACTGATCTGCCAATTTACCAATTTCACTAGCTACTACTGAGAATCCTCTTCCTGCTTCTCCTGCTCTTGCAGCTTCGATTGAAGCATTCAATGAGAGTAAACCGGTCTGTTCAGCGATTTCCTTAATAGCATTTGCAAGATCGTTAATCTTAGAAACTGTTTTACTTCTTTCGATAGCTTCTTCCGTTTCATTCTTAACTTCTTCGTAAATTCTTCGTGTTGATTCGCTGGCTTCTACTGTATTGTTCTTCATATCTACAGTACGTTTCATAATTTCTTCTGATAACTGAACACCTTCTGTTGCTCTTTCGTTAATAGAAGCTGTATAGGATTCCATTCTGGAGATATCTTCATTAATCAAGTCTGTACTTGCAGATGTTTCCTGCATACCTGCTGACAGCTGTTCTGCTGTTGCAAAGTTATCATTTGCATGATCATTTACGACGTTCGCAATTTCATTTAAGTGATCAGCATTTTCGTTGATGGAGCCTGAAATATCGGAAAGTTCAATCATCATTTCATTGAACGAACCTCTCATGCGTTCTACCGCACGGCTCATTTCGCCGGTCTCATCTCTCTTCTTCATGAGTTTATAAGCTTTCTTGTCTTCTTTTAAATCCAACTTAGAAATCTTATTAACAATCTTTGTAATCTTTCCTAAAGGAGCTGTCATGGAAATCGCAAATACGAATGCTGTTACTGATAAAATAATGAGTAACATTACACTGATTCCCATTGCACTTGCTGACATTTCCGCAACCGGTGCAAGCACTTCGTCTTTGGCAACATAAATCGGAAGAATCCATCCGTTCATGCTGGATACGCTGTATGCTACATAGTTTCCGGCATCATCCGCAGTAACTGTTGCTTCAGGAGTCTCACCTGCTGCAATCTTATTAACTACTTCAAGTAAAATTTTATCTTCTGTCTTAGTTCCGATTTTTGCTGTTTCAGGATGATAAATATATGTACCCTTGCTGTCTAATAAACAAGCATGGCTGGATTCTTTTCCTTCGATTTTAATCTGTGCAACTGCATCTGATAATAAAGAAGCTTTTACGTTTACAAACAGTGCACCAACTACTGATGTTCCTTTAAACTGATGTTCAGGCACACCTACAGAAATTGTTGCTTCGCCTGTTGTTTCATCAATAAATACATCACTCTGTGCCGGAATGTTTTCTTTAATGATGGTATCAATAAATGCTTTGTCAGAATAATCTAATCCCTTATATTTAGTATCTGTACATTCCAATACAGTTCTGGAACGGCCAACAAATCCAAGACAATCTAATTCCGGATTCTTTGTCATAAACTTCTTAACAGTGGCATTAATTTCATTTTCAAACTTACCACCTTCATTTACTTCGAAAATTGTAATATCTTCCGAATCATCTAAATACGTCATGGTATTGTTATATTTCAAAATAGCCTGATCGATATATAAGGTCTGTGCAACAGCAATATCTCTTAAAGATGTTTCTGTCGTATCAATCAAAGCTTTTTCGGACATAGATGTTAAATAAAAATAGTTAACACCGATTGCAGCAATTACTGCTACTACCATAACCACTGAAACTTTAATTCTAAGAGAGAAAATACTCTTCTTATCCTTTAAAAGTTTTGCTTTGTCCTTATCACTAATATTAACTTCTTTTTCTGCTTTTTCTTTTTTACCTTCTTTTGATTTCTTAGCGGTAAACTTCTTCAAAAAGTCTAAATTTACTTTTTTAGACGCCTTTTTATCCGGCTGTTCACCTTCATTGAAAACGCTTTCTAAATTCTCCAATGCTTTTTTACGCATCTTTTCTTCTTTTTTGCGAAGTTTTGCTTCTTTGGCAGCCTGTTTTTTAGCTTCCTTTTGTGCTTTTTTATCTGCAACAGTTTCTTCTGTCACTTCAATTTCAGCATCTAACATAACATCATTTTCAGCGTTATTAAACATATGCATCATCCTTTCGCTTGCGTATATTATATATAGATGAATTTTACCAAATTTTCGTGATTTTTGCAATAACTTTATCTATTCTGTTGGTTTTTTGTTAATGCTTCAACGCTTTATTGTGATAACTCAACAAAAAGCATGCCTTTCTTCAAAAGACATGCTTTTTACTTAGATGTAAAATATGGTTATTCCACCGAAATTGTTTTCACCTTTTAAATATAATGTATGCACTCCATCATGATTGCAAACACCTTTTTGATTTACACCACCAAATACACTGGCAATCTGATTTTCCACACGCCATGTGGAAGGTACAAATATTTCGGTTCCGCCAAAATTATTTTCAATGAATACACACGCTGTATTATCCTGCATCTGAGCATCATTAAAATAAATCTTCATTGCACCGAAGTTGCATTCTAACTGGGCCCCCTTAAAAACAGTTGATGTGACGTATTTCACGCACGAACTGAAATTCACTTCCTGGCGGATAAAATCATTGTCATCTTTATGATTTGTTGCCCCAAAATTCACTTCACTTTCACATGTGTTCGAACAATTGCTGCTTGCGAAATTCACAAATTCAACATTATCGCATTTTCTGCTTGGGAAAATAATGTGACAACCAATACTAAGAAGCAAAGCAGCTCCTAAAATAATCCATGGAACAATTGCAGTCAAGCCCAACACTTCTGCATGAATAATTCCTAAAAATGCCAGCGAAAAAAACATCGGGAAATAATGTAGTCTGATTAATGATTTCAAAAATATAATCACTAAAATTACTGTCCATATAACGTCCCATGCTCCGATATTAAAACCTTTAAATGGTCCTGTCTGGGAAACCAGTAAAAACACAGCTCCCAAAATAAATAATATACCCCAAAATATTCTTTCTTTTTTCATCTTTTCATCCTCTTTTCTTCCAGTTTTTCTTTTAACGGCTTGTAATAATATCTGGATACATAAACCTGTTTCGGACTATTGTAAAATTCCACTTCACAGACCGACACCCGCTTTGTCATAGAATAAATCTTATCCACATTTATAATAGTAGATTTTGATACTCTCATAAAATATCCCGGTAATGCCTCTTCCAGTTCATATAATTTATGTTTTGTGTGATAGACATTATCTGCAGTATGTACATTTATCAGCCCTTCCTCTGTTTCAAAAAACAAAATCTCGTCCAATGTCAGATAATACTCCGTTTCCCCCTTAAAGAAACTAAAGTTTTGCAAGCCCGTTCCCATATTGGAAAGTGTTTGCTGTATCAACTGCACTTCTTTATTCAGTCCTGCACACCGGATAATCACTTCATTTTCCAAAGCGGTTTCATCCACTTCAATTCTTATTTTCATCCGGTCATATCTCCTTATTTTTCCTTTGCAATGGTTTTTTCGCGCGTTTTCTTTATTGCTCCTTTATCATATTCTTTCAAAAATAATATGTAAATAGGTTTTCGGTAAGTGGTAAAAAAAGAGAGGTAAGTGGTAAAGATGTATAGATTTGTGGTATATGATGTCTTTCGAATAACTTGATTTGTCACTAAAGCAATAAAAAACCTTCCCTGTACATTGGCCCTGTGCGGGAAGGCTATTAGTGGTTTTGTGGTTTATGATATGTATGAGAATGCATAATATGAAATTGTTTTGGTGTAGTACCAATATAGCGCTTAAAGATACGGATAAAATACCCGGTATCGCAGAAACCACATTGTTCAGCAACAGCGCTAACAGAAATATTATCATCGGTTGCAAGGATATGCCGGGCTATATCAATTCGATAAC
>SVFS01000001.1 GCA_015056725.1 Lachnospiraceae bacterium
ATTATCATCATTTTCCCTAAAAAAGCTTCTTACATCTTCCATTGCATTTTTATCTTATCCTTTCTGTTCGATAATCTTGTATTATCACTTGTTTTATAAATCTATAACCAACGGATAACTAAAAATTCTCCATCACTTTCACTTCCTACTCACCACATAATATGAATCATAAAACGACACAAATTCATATTCTTCTTGCGAAAACAGTTTCAAATCTTTTCCATTAATCAAATAGACTATCGACTTGTCCGAAAAATCGCGAATCGTTTGTGCATCTATCTCTTCGAAAGTATACCTCTCATCAAAAGGAAGTACTTCCTTACCATCCTGCACATTTGTAATTCCCTGAAAATACTCTGCATCAATCTCATGACAGAACATCGTTAGTATCCGACCAAGCTCGTAATGGTCTGTCCACTGTGGATCCGGAAAAATATGATAATAATCACACTCTAATGTTTTTGCATAATTTAACGCATTTACATAGGATTCAAAATAGAAATCACGACTTTTTTCTGTCCACTCTCCAAAATAGGCACTCAAAAATAACAGGGCAGACACACCATATAAGGCTACTATGGGATAAACCAGAAGCTTCCACTTTTCAATACACCAACAGATTCCAACTGCTGCTAGCAACAGTATGGAATAGAAAATCACATTAATTCTGTGTATTAATACACCATTTGTCATGATTCCAATCCATATTCCCATAAAGAACCACGCTAGAAGAATCACATAACACATCTTTTCTTCTTTTGATGTATATCTTCTCATTTTAGAAAAAGCAACTACTAAACCTATTAAAAAGAATATCACAGTAAAATGATATAATGGGCCAAACTCCACAATCGTTGCAGAAATAGTAGTTTCACCTTTTCCCCATACTACTGCTATCATGTCTCCAATATTTTCCAGCAATTGACTGAAAGAAAAATTCATAAAAAGAATATCATTTGAACGAACACTTTCCGGAAAGTACGGAATGGTAAAAAGAGGCGTTTCGATAGTTTCTAATCCAAATAAGTTAATAATCATTACCAAAAATTCCGGTAACGCTATTAGAAGATAGATAAACATTGAGATAATAAGTTCATGTGTTTTTACTATTTTATCTTTACATAAAACTATTGCCATTACTAATAGAAAGAGTGGCACAGAATAATTTGCAATACCGTAACAGTAAGAGCACAACGCGAAAAAAACCATAGATAAATACATCATCCATCGTTTCTTCAATCCATACATCAAAAGAACTACACCGATTATAAAAATATGGGGAAACATATTACAGTCAAGCGACCATCTGCTCTGCATATAGTGCCAAGGACATACACATCCTAAAAGTAGCGCAACATATCCCGCAATCACACCATACAACTTACGTGCAACAAAGTATAACATCATCAGTCCTATGCTACTGATTACAAGCATCGGAAGTCTTACCGATACAATCGAAAATCCCATAATCTTAATAAATGGCACCATAAAATACGACAGCAATACACTCATCTGTCCATATCCCCATGCCGTGAAATGAACAGGATAAGGCATTCCAAATCGGTCGGTTCCGTATTTAGATAATGCAAGAGCATCTACCGCTGCCATTGCCTCATCCTGATGTATTCCTACCGGACTGATACCAAAGTGAAAAGCTCGTATAAAAATCCCGCCAAACAACAAAACGACTACTATGAAAATTTCAAATTTTCCTTGTTTCAATTTTTCCATAAACATATTCCATCTCTCTAAGAAAGACATTTATCATTAATAAATTTCTTATTTACAATTATCATCTACTTTTCTTAGTAAATCATAACATATCACTCCATAAAAATCCATCTGTGCATTAAGTAACGTAAACGTTAAATAGCTAGTACCTTCGTTTTATCTGTTTATCAAATACTCAATGGTGCGAATCCCTTTAAATAGTTTTATCTCATCCTCAAATACTTTGCCCAATATCGGCTTATCCTCTTTCTTACTATAATTACTATAACTGCTATATAATGCTCTTTCTTTTTCTGTAAAACAATCAAATGTTGACAAATTATAAATCATATATTTTCTAGCTTTTTTCAACAAATTTCCTCCAATCGTTTTTTAATACTACAACTACATATTCTCTTTTTTTCGATTCTTTCTATTTTTTAGTGACTTTATAATCAAAAAAACAGTCATAGAAAAACTAGCCACTGTTACCAAAACATATATAATCTTCCACATATCTCCACTTAAACCTAATATATCATTAAATGAAGCAGTTCCTAATGTGGCGGCAGTTGTCAAGAAAATAGAAAATGGAGTCACATATGAACCTGAGTTTTTCATAGCATTTTCATAATCGTTTAATATAAGTAACATCTTATCCTCAGTAATAGTAATTTTTGAAGATTGCACATTTATATAATTGCTATTCAATTTTCAATGTACAAACATATTTTTTAAATAATACCTATCAAAGTAAAAAAAGATCATACATTTCTGCATGATCCTTCTGTAAATAACAATCTTTCTTTATATAGCAAATCCATCTGTTCAACAAATTTCCCCCAATCTGGATTTAATTGTTTTTCTCCACGAGTCAAATAGTACTGATACTTATACAATACCCTTAATGCCTTTTTATCATACTTATCTTTCTTGTATAAATAGTATATCAGTTCATACATCTGAACAACTTGCATATTATCTAATCCAGTTCCCAACTTAGCAGCATCCTCAATCAACCTTATCGGTAACGAATCATTCGCCGCAAAAAATAGAAAGTGTTTAACTACCATAAATGATAAAGACCTTACTTCTCCTCTATCTTTAGCATTATCTCTTGTTGGATCATATAACGAATGAACTGCAATCTTACCAATATAGGTATTACGCAAAGCATCTTCTGCACTGGTCAATTCCGAATCGTAATGAATCATCAGTTTTGGAGGATTACTAGCCGCCTGCTCATCCGCATAATTCTTCACACTATCGGCAACCAGTTCCTCATACACGGATTCATGTATCGCCAATTCAGGGAATTCACTTAACAAAGGTACAAGCCAACATGCTTTAAAATCTGCAAATGAATATGCTTTTACATTCGCAACTTCGCTCCTGTCTGGTGGAATAAAGAAATTAGCATCCAAAAATACTTTTTGTATCGGATTTTCTATAATACTTAGAAAAGCTGGGTTGACTTCTTTTGTATCTACCTTCATTAGTCATCCTCACTTTCAAAGAAATCTATCAAATCATCATCGATTTCTGTCTCCATGCAAAAGCCAAAATCTTCCGGATTCTTATCAAACATACCTAAAGTTCGTACAAATTCATCATCATCAATTAATCCGTCTTCATAATTACTAATAATTGTCTCTACAACCTTATTCGACACACCTATTGTTTTTGTTTTCTTATTTAAAAGCTCCGATATTTCTGAATCAACATTCTTTAAAAGCCTTCTATATATTCCGTCTTCATTCCGACAGTCTATTTCGTATAATCTATAATACTGGCTTATATCAATAAATCCTTCTTCATACAATCTATTAATGATTGCTTGAAATGGCAACCACCAATCACATTGTATTCGAGCAACAAACCTCAATATTCTCGCCTCTGAAACCTCTCTCATATCAGTACTTCCAATAGTTTCCATCACCGCAATTCTTAATGCTTCTAGTGGAAGTAATAATTCAGCTGCAAATCTATCCGCCTGTTTCTCTATAATCTTATCCTCATATTCCATATCAGGAGTATACGCTTTTCCCGTTTGAGTTGTATAATGATATATTTCATGAGCTATTGCAAAAATTTGTTCATCATAAAAGCTCGATGTATTCAAACCAATGAATGTTATTGTGTCATTATCCACCTTAAACCAAGTAATATTACCATAAGTATGCGTTCCATTTGTATCTGGAAATGGGTATTCACATAACAAAATACCATTTTTTTCTAGAAGTAGCTTTATATCATTTCCAATCGGAACGTTTGGATAGACACCAAAAAGTTGTCTAGCCTTAGAAGCTAGACTCTTAACTTCATAGATTTGCTTTTCATTTAGAACAATGGAATCATTCTTACTCATTCAACATCGCCTTTCTTAACAGAAGTTGTTGTTTAGAAGCCATCATCATTTCAAACATATGATCTGCTCCTATCCTTTCTTCTTCTGACATGCTCGAACTACGATAGGCTGTATATACCATAGGTTCATTTTCTACATATAAATCAGGAATACTAAATCCAAGTACCTCAGCAAGTTTTTCCAATTGAGAAATGGAAGGCATATATTCTTTTTTTTCTAATCTACCAATCATCTGCCTGTTAATTCCAGTTTCAACACTTAACTGTTCTTGAGTTAAATCTTTTGTTTTTCTCAGTTCCTTTACGATTTCTATCATTTTTTCCTGAGACAAACGTTTCATGATTCCCTCTCCTTTCAAAAAACACTAAAAATAATGATACTATAAATACCAAGAAATATCAAGTTCTTTCTTGTATTATACTACTATTCTTTCCAAATTGGTATCAAAAATATCATTCTTACAAAAAATATTTTTTATAGCACTTGTTTATTTACTATCATACGCACTTACTTAAGTTTCCCAATGCCTTCACCTGTTCAACCGCTACCTTCCTAACTTCCTCATTCTTCATTTCCTGCAGCATCATTGCCACCTGCATTATCTCCGCATCAAATCCAATCTCATCCCCATCCATTAAATATCCGGCAGTAGTATTCAGGACCTTTGCTATGTCCTTCAAGATGCTTACTTTAATATCAATCTTCCCATAATCCTTGATTCTACTGATATAATCCGAAATTGCCTATAAATGGTAAGCGATTAATCCCCTCTGTTTTATTTCTATCCTAATTATATCATGAAACCTTCTAATGTTAATTAATTCCAGACTAAAAAGTAAACGCATATAAAAAGAGAAGGAACAACCACGGCCAAGTTGCTCCTTCTCTATTCCCCAAATTGAACGCTATCTGTGAGCTTTCAGCTCACCTCTAGCACCTGTCACCTACCAAATACACATCCTAACATATGTGATAAGAAAAAACGCTATGTTTACAAGTAAACTCGTAATTATTATTTTCTATAATTCTCTACAACCTTCTTTACCGCATGGATAACATCTTCCACATCTTGGTCTGTCATACGCGGATACAATGGAATACTCATAATTCTGCCGTAAAGGTCTTCAGCCTTAGGGCATAGACCTTTCTCATATCCAAGCTTCTGATAATAAGGGAACCAGTACACCGGAATATAATGTACCTGTGGCTGCACATTCTCAGCGGATAGCGCCTCAAAGAATTCCACTCTACTACAGTTCAACCTCTCCAAATCCAGCTGAATAATATACAAATGTCTACATGTATCCGATTGTGAAATTTCCTTTTGTACAATAATTTCCGGAACATCAGCAAAGGCTTCATTATATCGTGCAACAATTTCTTTTCTTCGAGCCACAAAACTATCCAGCTTCTTCATCTGGCTACCAATCAAAGCCGCCTGGAAATCCGTAATACGATAATTGAAGCCTAACATGAGCTGTTCATAATACCATATACCTTCCGGCTCCGCACTCATTTCTTCTGTATCGTGAGTAATACCATGTGTACGTGCAAGCATTAATTTGTCATACAGTTCTTTGCTATCAGTAAGAATTGCACCACCTTCTCCACCGGTAACAGTTTTTACCGGATGAAAGCTCAAAGTCGTGAGATCCGCAAGGCTTCCCACCTGTACTCCATTATACTTTGAACCAATAGAATGCGCTGCATCCTCAATAAAAATCAAATGATATTCGTCACAAATTTTACGGATTTCTTCTACCTCAACTACCTGACCAGTAAAATCCACCGCCACAATAGCCTTCGTATTATCCGTAATCTTCTCCCTAATACTTGCAGGATCAATATTGTATGTTTCCGGATTAATATCTGCAAACATAGGTCTGGCACCACAATATAATGCACAGTTCGCGCTAGCTGCAAAAGTGATAGGCGTAGTAATCACTTCATCTCCAGGACCAATACCCGCTGCAAGACATGCACAGTGAAGTGCTGCTGTGCCATTAGAAACTGCTACCGCATACTTCGCACCGGTATATGCACAAAGTTGCCGCTCCATTTCTAACACTTTCGGACCGCAAGTAATAAAATCACTACGAAGCGTATCATTTACTGCTTCAATATCATCCTCTCCAATCCACTGTCTTCCATAATATATTTTACTGCTTCTAACGGGATAACCGCCATCAATTGCTAACTTTTCCATAGTTATGCCTTTCGTTATTGTTTACTACTTTTACCAAATAGTATTTTACTGTCTTCTCCAACAAAATAGAAGAATATCCATATCAGTGCCACACCAAACTGCCCCATCATAGTAAGCTGTTCAAACATTCCGAAACAAAGTAATCCAACCATAAATGTAACTATAACTACATTTTCCGGCTTACGTCTCCATAACGCTTGTAAAACACTATATGCACAAATCCCCAAATACAAAGCTCCTGCTAAAATACCATGTCGATATGCCATGTCTAAGAACATATTGTGGGCATGATCATAAATATTTCCATCCGCTGCTGGTATTTCACCAGAGGAATGTCCATGCCAATTTAATTGCGCAAGACAACTGACGTAAATAAGTTTTCTGATACTAATACTGTTTGCATAGTTTGTTTGCTCCATGCTGTTTAATATTTTCTCCTTAACATCAGTATCCATCTCCTCTTCGGCATATGCCTGAAGCACAACCGGTGTTTCCATACTAAATAGTTTTGTTGCGTCCCATTTTATTTCTAGCATATCCAGTGCTCTACCAATACTCATACCAAACGCGTCTTCAAAAGAAATATATTTTTCGCTATCCCATGCGTCAAAAGAACATACACTTTGTCCCTCTACATATTCCCCTTCAAACCATATTGGGTGATGTAATATAGTCGGAAGATACCTTACACAGCCATATACTATTGGAAAAGAAATTGTAACACCTAGTAACCATGCAATTGCATGGAGCACTAACCGATAGAAAGAAGTTTTCTTCTTCAAATCATACCATCCATATAGCACAACCGTCGACAATAATACACCAACCAATGCCGCTCTTCCGCCTGTCAAAAGGACAAAACTAACACATCCTACTGACAAAAAAAACCAAAAAAACCGAACATACCATCGAGCCTCTCTTTCCGCAGAAAGAAACCATTTCGATGAAATAGCACAATATGCTAACAAATAAAATAGCCCATTAAAAGTTTCCCACGCATACATTCCATGATATCTAAAGTAGTCATAAGGTCTAAATCCAAAAGCTATTATTTGTTGTACAAAAAACCACAAGATTATTCCATTTAATAATCCATCAAAAAAAGCTCTACGATTCTCATTCTTAATTCCTATCAAATATAAACCACCATACATCATCAGGTACCAATATGGCACGTCATCATGATTCAAAGACAAAATCATACACAATAGTAATAACAGAATACACCAAAAGAAAGGCTGTCTAATTCTATCGGTTCCTTCTGTAGTCTTCCACTCCTGAATCAAATAAAGAAACAGATAACTCCATACTGCCATACTAAGAATCGCAGGAATCCAGGCTTGCATATAAACCACATGAGTTTTCCCCCAAATACATGCCAGCACTATCAGCATCAAGCATATCGGTGTCCATATCTTATAAACTTTTTGTCTCATTTTATGTAACTCTATGGAAGGAAATACCAGAGCAGCTAATACAAGCATAGTACAATTTCCAAAAAGCATCTGTATCTCGCCAGGAGCACTTTGCTTTCTCTGGTCAATCAGCCCCAGAAATGCAAAACATATCATATACCATAACATCTTGCGATTAGAATATATGAAATTCTTCACGTTTCCAATTATGTCTTTCATCAGCTACCCCCCCCTTTCATTCCATATACCTTACTCAACTATAATGCAGCCTAACACCTCAATATTCTGTCTTTCCATTAACTCCAGCTCACGGGCAATTTCTTCATACATGGTAAAACCGACAGTCGCCACAAGCACCACATACTTAGCTTCTGCTAAGGATTCCATCATTTCCGCATCATAGAGTACATTGTCTAAGATGTTCACAGTAATTCTTTCCTTAGATAGCATATCTTTCATCATATTACACAATTCCATAGTATTTCCTTGCAAATCACACCCTGCTAGGCAGATTACATCTGCATCCGTTTTTCTTATCGCCAGATTAACCGCAGTTGTTGCCAATGCAATTGCTTTATCCTTAGCAAATACTCTCTTATGGTTACGTCGAAGTTTCAAAACAAATTCATCTACAAAGCCAAAAATTTTCTTCTTTTTTTCATATTTGACATAGCCTAACTGCGTAATATCATATATTTCTTGAATCTCATCTGTCTCACGCAATTTATTGTTCATAGTATAGGCAATAAATAATATAAACACTTCTAGAAAAGCAAAGATCAGCATTCCCAGAACAATATATTTCATACTAATCCCCGGTGCAGATATTACAATAGGAGTCGTCGTTACAGTTTCTTCTCCAGCAGTTATCTCATTCTCTGCCATTAATAGATTAAAATAAGCTAACGTATTCCCGCTAAGTGCACTCTGCTCTTTGGTACAAGAGGTACGCAAGGACGCGATTTTATCTAACCATAACGTCTGTTTTTCCAACACATCTTTCCTAAAATCTGTACCGACATTACTTCCCAATATAGTCACGTCATGTCTTCCTAATTTACTGCTTAGTTCCATCTGCTTGTTCTCAATATATTCCACCAATGCCTTGGTTAAAGCAATACACGATACCTCTTCATCATAAAGAATATTTACCTTGATTACATTGTCAGCAGTTGCCGTAATAGAAGTAACTGCAACATTGGAAGTAACTGCAACATTGGAAGTAACTGCAACATTGGAAGAATTATTCATCTCCTCCGCTGTATAATTATCCAAAGAAATCAGTTCTCCCATATTCACATCCACATCACATTTTTCGGCCAAATACTGATAACACTCTACGCTTTTTATCAAGTTTTCGTAAACTGCCGCAATATCTTCTGCATCTGTTTCCCCCATAGTGGTAATCCACAATGTCACTTCTGCCGTAGGCACATTCAATGCATCCAATTGCATAAACACAGACTCTTTCTGATATTTCTCATATTGTTCCAATAAATTTGCATGTGCTACAGCAAGCTTTACTATTTCCAATTGCTCCTCAGTCAAAAGTGCCTCCAACTGTTCTGTATTAGATTGTAGCTTTTGAACTTCTGCATTCCTAACCGATTGCACATAGCTAAACGTTCCCATCAATACTCCACCAATTACCATGACCACAATAATTGATCGCCAATGCAATAATATCTCCACACACAAATCAAGCAAGCTGATTTCTCTTTCTTTCATCGATAACGCTTCCTTCCTAGAACTTTCTCCATACCATCTTATTTACCACACCAGTATAACTCTGAATAATCTTCACTACCTTAGTAGAAACATTTTCTTCCACATAGTCTGGTACCGGAATGCCATAATCACCATTTTGGTTCATACTAACGGCTGTATCCACTGCCTGCAACAAGCTTGCTTCATCAATTCCTGCCAACACAAAACATGCCTTGTCAATTGCTTCAGGACGTTCCGTAGAAGTACGGATGCATACTGCTGGAAAAGGATGTCCTACAGAAGTAAAGAAGCTAGATTCTTCAGGTAATGTCCCTGAATCAGACACTACTGCAAAAGCATTCATCTGTAAACAATTGTAGTCATGGAATCCCAGGGGGGCATGCTGAATTACCCGTTCATCCAATTCAAATCCTGACTCCTCCAGACGCTTTCTGGAACGCGGATGACAGGAATACAAAATCGGCATGTCGTACTTTACTGCCATCTTATTTATCGCGGTAAATAAAGAAACAAAATTTTGCTCTGTATCAATATTCTCTTCTCTATGGGCAGACAATAAAATATATCTCCCCTTCTCAAGTCCAAGCTTTTTATGAATATCTGAAGTTTCAATCTTGTTTAAGTTATTATGCAACACCTCCGCCATAGGAGACCCCGTTACATAAGTTCTCTCTTTTGGCAAACCACAATCTGCCAAGTATCTTCGTGCATGCTCTGAATAAGCCATATTTACATCAGATATAATATCTACTATCCTTCGATTCGTTTCTTCAGGCAAGCATTCGTCCTTACAACGGTTTCCTGCTTCCATATGAAAAATAGGAATGTGAAGACGCTTTGCACCAATCACAGACAGACAACTGTTGGTATCACCTAACACCAGAACGGCATCCGGCTGAATCTCTACCATCAGTTCATAAGATTTGGCTATAATATTACCCATGGTCTCTCCTAAATCTTTGCCTACCGCATTAAGATAGACCTCTGGATTCTCCAATTCCAAATCATGAAAAAACACGCCATTCAGATTATAATCATAGTTTTGTCCTGTATGTGCCAAAATTGTGTCAAAATAAGTTCGACACTTTTTAATTACTGCAGACAGACGAATAATCTCTGGTCTGGTGCCTACGATAATTAGCAATTTCAGTTTTCCATTATTCTTAAAAGATACCATACACTCATCTCCATTGTTTTATTTTTCGTCCATGTCTACCGGTTCATATATTGTATCTGGTTTTCCCGGATTAAAACACTCATTACACCACATCAAGGTTACCAAATCCGTATCTCCTTCGTTGATAATGGAATGAGTATATCCGGTAGGAATATCTACCACTTCAAGTTTTTTTCCACTCACATGATATTCTATAATCTCTTCATCTCCATACTTCCGAAACTGAATCAACCCTTTCCCACTGACCACCACAAACTTCTCATTCTTGGTATGATGCCAATGATTGCCTTTCGTAATGCCAGGCTTTGATATATTAATAGACACCTGTCCTCTGTCAACACTCTTTAATATCTCTGTAAAGCTTCCTCTCTCATCCTCATGCATAAGCAAAGGATATGAAAACTGATCTGTTGGCAAATAACTCAAATAAGTGCTGTACAGCTTCTTCTCAAAGCTTTCTTCGTTCATATTCGGTATCATCAGATTCTGGCGACTCTCTCGGAAGCTGTAAAGCAATGTTACGATTTCACCCAAAGTAATCTCATGCTCCACAGGTACATAACAATACCCATCTGGATTCACATGAGGATGACGATCCAGTGCCTGCATCAGTTCCTCCACTACATCATCAATATATACCAAGTGCATTACCGTATTTCGGTCATTTACCTGAACAGGCAAACCATGAGCGATATTATGACAGAAAGTTGCCACTGCGCTATTGTAATTAGGTCTACACCATTTACCGAACACATTAGGAAAACGATAAATATATATCAGACTTCCTGTCTCCTGACCATAAGCGAACAGCATATCTTCTCCGGCTTTCTTGCTCTTGCCATAAGGATTCTCCAATGCCGCCTGAATAGAAGACGAATTCACAATCGGACAGATATTGCCATATTTACGTAAGGTTTCTACGAGATTGCTTGCAAATCCAAAGTTTCCTTCCATGAACTCTTCCTCATTTTGAGGCCGATTGACACCCGCAAGGTTAAAAACAAAGTCACACTCCTTGCAATACATATCCAATTTCTCAGTCGGGGTATCTACATCATAAGAAAAGACTTCCACTCCTTCACGCCTATTTAATTCAGTGATTAGATTCTTTCCAATAAAGCCATTGGATCCGGTTACCAATACCTTCATTATCTTCCGCTCTCCCACTTTGCAATCTCATCCTTAATATAAGATAAGGTTAATAACTTCTCCTTTACCTGTTCCACATTCATCAAAGCAGTATTATTGGAATTAAACTCTGTCAATGTATTTCTTTCCACGTTACCATCTTTAAAATACTTATCATAGTTCAAATCACGCTTATCCGCAGGAACACGATAAAAATTGCCCATATCAATAGCATTAGCACATTCTTCGTTTGTAAGCAAAGTCTCATACATTTTCTCACCATGGCGGATACCAATAACCTGTATCTCATTGTTTGTGTGGAACAACTCTTTTACTGCCTGTGCTAATACACCAATAGTACAGGCAGGTGCCTTCTGCACCATAATGTCGCCACTCTCAGCGTTCTGAAACGCATAAACAACCAATTCTACCGCTTCTTCTAAACTCATAACAAATCGCGTCATAGTAGGGTCTGTAATAGTAAGAGGCTTACCTTCCTTAATCTGGCTGATAAACAAAGGAATTACTGAACCTCTGGAACAAAGTACATTGCCATATCTAGTACAGCAGATACTTGTCTCTTCGGAAGATATAGTCCTAGACTTAGCCACAATAACCTTCTCCATCATTGCCTTAGATGTACCCATGGCATTTACTGGATACGCTGCTTTATCTGTGGACAAGCATATAACTTTCTTTACTCCCGCATCTATAGCACACTGAAGTACATTCTCAGTACCAAGTACATTAGTCTTCACCGCTTCAATAGGGAAGAATTCACAGGACGGAACCTGCTTCAATGCTGCCGCATGGAAGATGAAGTCCACACCATGCATAGCCTTGGCAATACTCTGAGGATCGCGCACATCACCAATATAAAATTTCAATTTATTACTATATTCTGGATATTCCCGTTGATAGAAATGACGCATGTCATCCTGTTTCAGCTCATCACGGGAGAAAATACGAATCTCGCCTATGTCAGTTGCTAAAAATCTATTTAATACTGCATTTCCGAAGGAGCCTGTACCTCCGGTAATCAATAAAGTTTTATTTGCAAACATAATTTTTTTCTCTATACTTTCTTATTTTTTACACAAAAAATCCTGTGTTTTAGCCATTTGTACAATGATTTGCAATGTTACGAACAATGATAAGCATTCAATAATGGGCGAATCAGCGTCCCATCCTTCCACATGGCGGCTAACCGCTCATGTCTAGCAGGCTCATCCCCCTTAGAAGAGTCCTAAATTCCTTGGTCCAGCCGCCCATAGTGGGTTGTCGCTTCTGCTCCTAAGTGCAGTCACCTATAATGAGTCCATGCACATAAAAGTGTGTAAATTCATTACAGTAGGTCGATAACCATGACTGATTATCGAGAAATCATCAGACAAAAACGTCTTGAGTTTAGCAATCTTGCGATTGCCAGCAGCCTTCGTTGCTCACATAACACAGTTTCTGAAGTACTTAAGCTTAGCGAAACACATTCTCTGGAATGGTCAATCCCTGATTATGAGTATGTTTATAACAAGCTGGCTAACCCCAGTATAACACTTTCGCTTCTGTGGACAGAATACGGTGCTAAATGTGAAGCTGAACATATCATCATATAAAAAATATGATTTGCTAACAAAGAAATCTGTAGAGCAGTTTTAAATATAAAGGTGGGCAATTTCATTTGATTGTCAATAACATACTAACTATCCAAAACAGCAAATTTGCCGCACTCTTTAGTAATAATACTGTATTATCACCTGTTTTGCATCAAAAATTCTGCAAGCCTAAAATCCAACTCTGTATCTATATCTATGCTTCTTTCTCTACTCATAATATATGCATATGCACCTTCCCGATACAAAAATGGATTTTCAAGAAACGAAAGTACATCTAGTATATACAATGCCCCATTCAAGCGATAGCAGTTCTTCTCGTTTTGACGTTGTTTTCCATTTCCACAATTCATAAAACCATTTAAACTATAATTTTCATCTAATTCTCCACACCAAGCCAACGGATGATCCATTTCACACATTGATATGATTGCAGTTGCATCTTTTTCTGAAAAAAGATTATATGCTTGTCCAATATCCAATGCATTACGCAACGGCGATGTCGGCTGAAGGACACAAAATGTATCATATGTTCTTTGCATTTTTTGGTAATTGCTTAACACTTCTCGTACTGTATCCCATGTACTTGCTGTATCAGAAGATGTATGCTCGCTTCTCAAAAATGGAACTTCTGCACCATATAGCCGTGCAATTTCTGCATACTCCTCCGAATCTGTAGATACCATAACCGTAGAAAATTGTTTTGATTCTATTGCCGCCTCAATAGAATACGCTATCAAAGGTTTTCCATTTAACAACTTAATATTTTTATTAATTAACCCCTTAGACCCACTACGCGCCGGTATAATTGCTAAATTTCTCATATTTGGTAATTCCTTACTAATCTATTGACAGTTTCCTTTTCATCCGATCTAGCTCTTCTAATTGTCCCATATCCATCCAGTTTTCCTCTGAAATCGGATATATTCCCACATTTTCATCTGATTCAATACATTTCTGAATTATTTCTGTTATATGAATAAATGTATTCCTTGGAATATAATCTAAAAATCTGGAATCAATAACATATAGTCCTGTATTAGTCATAAAGCTCATTTCCGGCTTTTCTACTAAACCTATGGGTGTTCCATCTTTTGACATTTTCACAACGCCATATGGTATCGTCACATTCTTAATCGCACAAACCATCGTGATAATATTATTCTGTTCTTTGTGTAATCGATAAATATCCGAATAATCCTCATCAATCAATATGTCACAGTTTGAAAGAAAAAATGTATCCACATAACGACCTTCCAATAATTTCAGTCCGCCGCCGGTTCCCATAAATTCTTTCTCTTCTATAAAACCAACATTATATGGTACCTCACTATCTTGAAAATATGATTCGATAAAATGCTTTTTATAATTTACAATCATATCCACTTTATCACATCCATAATTTCTAAAGCGCTCTATTATCCATTCTGTAATTGTTTTTTCGCCAATTGGAATTAACGGTTTGGGCAAAATTTGTGTGTATGGATACAATCGCGTTCCTTTCCCACCCGCCATAATAACCAACGGTATATTATGTAATTCATTATTTCTTTTTTTAATAGAGTGTTTCTTATGAATATATATATCTACGATTTCATCTTGAGAATTCAATATCGGAACAATATTTATTTCGTATTCATTGCATATCCTTATAGCATCATTCACATTCACTTGGTAAACATATTTAGGCTCCTTTATCATGAAATTTCTGACCAACGCATTTAAATCGCCTGTCTTAATAAGCCAACGCCGAATATCGCCATCTGTTACACACCCAACTAATTTATTATTCTCTGTTATAAATAAGATTCCATGTGAATTGGCATCAATCATTCTCATTGCTGCTATAACTTGTATCTCCGCCGAGCCAATAAATAGTAATATTTCTTCGTTATCCATTTTTTATTCCTCTACACAATAACATTATACCTCTATCAAATCATCTTCGCTAAAGTTTCTAATCGCTTTAGTTCCTATAACATCATGCCATTTCATAGGATTAATTCCATCTCCTGGTCTTTTTGTCGTTATATTACTTTCTGTCAAAACCTCACCTTTTTTTATATCACATGCTGCTATAATACTTTTCCTTGCTACCATAATATTAGCCTTTTCAATTTCTGTTGGAATTTTATTGCCATTTCCCAATGCAAGCTCAATATTTCTAATAGACGAAACTAATCCTTTTAACTCATCCGGATTCAAGCTTGCTTTATGATCAGGTCCTGTCATGTTAGAATCCAATGTAAAATGCTTTTCTATTACTGTTGCTCCCATTGCTACTGCAGCAATTGGAACTTCTACTCCTTTTGTATGATCTGAATATCCCACATTGCATTTGAAACGATCTTTTAAGGCAAGCATCGCTCTTAGATTTACATCTTGCATTTTTGTCGGATAGCTTGTCGTACAATGAAGAAGTGTTATTTCCCCTGCTCCATTATTCTCCAAAATTTGTAATGCATCTTCCACTTCCTGCATTGTACTCATCCCTGTCGACATAATAATTGCCTTTCCCGTCTTAGCAATTTCAACTAAATATGGATAGTTTGTAATTTCACCAGATGGTATTTTCCACAAATTCTGCAATTCATTAAGGAAATGAATACTTTCAATATCAAAAGGTGTAGAAAGAAATTCTATTCCTAATGACTTACAATAATCAGCAAGAATGTAAAAATCCGAAAACGGTAGTAAAAGTTTACTAAGCATTTCCTTTTGTGATTTATCCTGCCCTATATTCTCCTTCTGATATTTTGCCATTTTCGCATTTTTGGATACAACAGAACTTAGTTTTGCAGTTTGAAATTTTACAATATCCGCACCACTCATTTTAGCTACTTCTATTAGTCTTTTGGCAATATCAATGTCACCATTATGATTTACACCAGCCTCTGCAATAATTAGCGTTCTTTTATTCATAATTGCCTCTCTTATAAAATGTACGTTTACAAAGAAATATTAAAAATTATCCCACATAGAATCTTTCAGCGAGAAGACTTTCTACTTCATCTTTTCTATTTTCTTTTATAATCAAATTTGGATATTGACCAAATACTAAGGAATTACTTGGGATATCGGTATCCTTTACGTATGTATTTGCACACAAAACAACTCTATCACCAATATGGCAATTCCCAACTATTTTACTATTGCTCATCATTATTACGCCTTCACCTATTGTAGGAGCAAAATCCCCATTTTCCCCTACTGTACACCCTTGCATCGCAAGAAAATAATTGCCAATTTTTGCTCTTCCTGTTAATACTATCCCGTTAGGATGGATTGGTAGGAATATATCTGGCATGCAATGTGCGTAATAAATATCAGCACCCGAAATTGTTAAATTTGTCATAAAAATTTTTTCACACAATTTTTGTACATCATCGTTTTTATCAAAAGTCACATGTATCGTATTCGCTAAAAAATACAAATACAAGCAGTACTGTCCCATATGATATGGGTTGATACTATCACATGCATAATAACTATCACGAACATGACTGAAACATTTCATAGTACGCTTCCATGTATGTGATTGAACTGACTTTATTATATTTTCCTCATCACTATTCAGCCCAAAAATATTTTTTATTGGTATATATAACAGTTCATTTTTCGAATCACATATTCTCATATTAGTATTTTACTCCTCCAACGAATTATCCTGCTGACAAAACGAACAAATTTTCTGGGTATCCAAAAAAAACCTCTTCCTAGAACCTTGTTCATACATCTTAATTACCGTATTCTCATTACCGTACTTCTTTTTTACTCTTTCAGCAAGCTGCTTATATGAAAGATTTTCTTCTCCTACATTATAAATTCCCTTGGCATTTTTGTTTTCTAACATATTCTTTATTATTTTGCACACAAACTCTATTGATACAAAACTACTTACTCTCTCTCCATTGCCAAACACTTCAATCACATTCTTGTCCAAAATGCCTTGCTTCATAACTGGAATTATCCTATCTTCCCTCAATCCATCACCATAGATTTGAGCTAGTCGAAGATGAATTATTCTACATTCGCTTTGTATCCCATAATCAAACATATTTTCAGCGCAAAACTTTGACAATCCATATAAGCAATCTGTATTGCAGGACATCCGTATTTCTGATTTTTCATTATATACACCATCTTCATTTGGATATACTGCCATCGATGAGCAATTTATAAATGTGTCACATTTTAATTGATTAGCGAGTTTTATTGTGTTTTTCGTGATTTCAAGATTATCTTCCAAAACTTTCATTTCGTCATCTTTTGTCATAGTTCCATCTACTAATCTTGCTGCTGTATGAATAATCGCATCAATATGCAACTTATTCATATTTCGTAAAAAACACTCTACACTTCTCTTATCCAACAAATCCAAATAAAATAACTCATTCTCGCTATGCCTGTTTGTTGCTATTATACTATATCTTGAAGCAAGTTCTTTTTGCAAATGTTTTCCCAAAAAGCCATTTGCACCCGTAATTAACACTTTTTTCATTCCACTAATCTCTCATCATAATAACGATATGCTTCACCCGGCAAAAGATTCATTGCTGGAATTTCCCATCCTAGAATAGTACAAACAATATATTCCACTTCATTATAACCGAAAAGCGAACGCATATGTGTTGTTCCCGAGAATCTCGGATTAATCTCAAACAAATATGGTTTTCCATCTTGACCAATTCTTAATTGCAAATTACAGCTCCCAAATGGCGTTAATCTATCTCCAATATCTTTTATATAATCAACAATAACCTGTTCTTTATTTCCGCTAAATCTTGCCGTAGCAGTATTTCCTTCCTTTAATGTCCTTCTTAAAACTATACTATTACAAAACTCATTATTCATATATATTATACCACATGTATATTCTGTTTGTTCTGTACCTATTGCTTCTTGAATAATAAATCCCTGTCCAACATGCGTATTGATAATACCTTCCATTTCTCTCGCGTTTTTAACTAATTTTACCCCTCTGCTTCTTGCTCCTTTTCTAGGCTTTACAATAACAGGATATACGATTTTTTCTATTTCAGCCTCCTCCAAAAGAACTGTTCTAGGTGCATTTAATCCATTTTCCACCAAAAATTCATAGGTCTTATATTTGTCGTTTCCAATTTCAATAACCGTTGAATCTGATACTACAACCGTACAATTATATTTATTTTTTAGTTCTTCTCTCATATTAGCAAAATATTCCAACTCAAAATCAACACCAATAAAGAGAATATTTATTTTTTCTTTTACAATTATACTGATTACTTTTTCCTTCCATTCATCAACCTTCTTTATATCCAATAAATCAGGTAATAAATAATTCTTTTCGCACCAATAACTCCCTACCGTTCCACTAAAGTAATCGCAACCTACGATACGAATTTTCTTATTAATAAAACTCTTTTTGATACACTTGATTATTGCCTGCCCTATTAATGATCCTGTTCCTGTTATCAATATATTTGCTTCATTCATTACACAAAACTCCTATTCGAAATATTATCGATCTCATGTGCATCGGAGCCCGCTGATACATATGGATCGAATTTATATAACAGTCTTTTTATTAACTGCTCATATTTATAATGATACTTGTAATTGTACTCAAACACAACGCCCGTTTTAGAGCAAGCCTCTATTATTTCTTCAAAATACTCTTCTGGAAACTCCTTATATGTTGACAACGACATTCCACCGCAATGTCCCAAAACATCAATGCTGCCATTTATTGCCGCTATAGATAATTCCTTTTCCATTCTTGCTAATTCTTTATATGAAAAATCCTTAGGGAAATGATAATCATTTTCATATGGGATTCGGTGTACACTTCCAATTATGAAATCTGCTTTTTGCATTGCTTCAATCGGAATGTCTAATTCTCCATCTAACCCCATTACTTTAGCCTCAAAGCCACAGTAGATATTAATTTTTGAATGCTTATCTGCTTGTCTAACTGCATCCAAATAATCATAATAATAATCCGATGTTTTTCTAATATGATCCGTTATTGCAATTGCATCAAGTCTATTTTTTTCAGCCTGATAAATCATCTCTCCTATAGAATTTTTCCCATCGGTCCATTTAGTATGCATATGCATATCAATTCTAGAATTTGTTTCACATAATTCCGACATTCTAAGAAAAACTGGTACTTTATGTGTCATAGAACTCCTTCTTTAAGTTTATATTCTCGCCTTTTAATACCTCTTTTAATATTTGCACCATCTTTTTTGATGTATCTCCGTCTCCATATATGTTTGTATCTATATGTGGAATCAATTGTGCTTTATCGATTGCTTCTATAATACTCTCTTTATTCATAGCACAATTTACAATCGTCTCTGCAACGATTCTTCCCTTCTGTCGATCTCCTATATTTATAGTCGGCGTCCCTAGTATTGGTGCCTCTACCATTCCACTTGATGAATTTCCTAATACAAATTCAGCATATTTTAGAGCACTTAGATATCTTAACATTCCAAGAGAGTCAACTAAAGTTGCATTATCATGAGAAGCAACGTAATCTGCAAAAATATTATTTATACTATTCCCTCCAACATCAGCATTTGCTTTCGTAATCAAATAATAGTATTCCTTTTTTTCTTCCATCACACGGCATAACTCTAATGCCGGACCGGTTGCCTCCTGATTATCCAATGTAACTGGATGTAGCGTTACTACTACATATTTTGTATCTAAAGGTATTCCTACATCTTGTCTGAGTTCATTTTCTTCCAACAATTTTTCCCTTCTTATGTTTTCCCTACCAAGTGCACCAACATTAAACACTCTATTCGGACTTTCACCAAGTTGAATTACCCGCTTGCTATATATATCAGTTGTTGTGAAATGCAAATAACTCATTTTCGTCAGAGAATGTCTGATACAATCATCTACTGCCCCCATTGTTACTTCACCACCACTATAATGTGCAATAGGTATGTGCTCATTTAGTGCCGCACAAGCAACTCCCAACATTTCTGTTCTATCTCCAGATACCAATAATATATCCGGCTTGGATACTCTGAAATAATCCGCAAAACCATTTATAGCATTCGCCATTACTCTAGAAATATCATATGGTGTGTTTCCGTCAGATAAAATTGGGATTTCACATGAAATTGGAATTTTTGCATTTACAATTTCATTAATTGTAAAACCATGTTGATGTGAAAGGTGAGTACCTGAAACTAATAATTCCAATTCCAATTCATCATCTTTTAGTACGCGCTTCAAAAAGGGATATAACAATCCAAATTCTGCACGTGTTGTTGTTACAACTGCTATTTTAAACATTTTTCAACTCTCTCTTACAAAATCACACTAGCTACTCATTCCAGATAGGATTCTTTAATACCCAACTTCCCATCTCGCTTTTCTCAAAAATATCTTTGTTATAGATTTTATCTATAATACTCCAAAACTCACTTTCTTTATATCCACAAAACTCACAAAAATCCTGTACCGCTAACGCATCCAATGCTCCATCATGCTTTCTAACCAATTCTATGGCTTCTTCCCTACTCATCATTCCATATCGCACAAATCTAGCCGCGTAATCCGTTGCAATCGAATGTCCAAATTTAGGATACTTAAGCCATGGATGAACCAAATACGCTCTACTATCAACCTGATCGTAATCTTCAATATGATGTGAACGCCGCCACTCGTGTGACAAATCGTGAAAGCCATGTTTTTTGGCAAACTCATAATTTTCCACACTATTCCACGGTAAAAAATAAGAAATATAGATTGGATCCAATTTATCCATTTCTTCTTTCTTTGGTGCTCTGGTTAAAACCAAATCCTGTGCAGTAACATTTGCATTAGCAATTAATTCGTCCTCACTTATTTCCGATGCCACACCATTATTAATCTGATTTCTTGCAGAATATGTTTCTTCATAATCTGCTCCACCATATTCATAACTCACATTTTCACCATATACCAGCAAAGGTGTATTATACTTCAAAGACATAAGTAATGGATACGTATAAATCAATCTGTCAATAAACCATGTTGGTTTTCCGTATTTTTCGAACATATATCTCATTAATTTCTTTTGAGTTCTTCTATCTGGCTTAATGCTAATAATATTACAACCAAATTCTTCAGAAAGATTTTGAATATTATGAACCCCCGCTTCCGTCATCGGGAAATTATCTTCTACAGAAAAAAGTATTGGATTCATATTCATCACATTTTTCATTAAATGAACCTGATAATGGCTATCTTTTCCCCCCGAAACAGCAATCGCACAATCATATCCGTCTCCATTCATTCCGCGATACTTTTCACAAATTGTTTCGAATTCCTTCCATCTTGCATCCCAATCTATTTTTTTTCTTCTCTCATATGATTGACAAGCCGAACAAATTCCCTCTTCATTAAAAGTAATTCCCGGTCTTGTATCTGGCATAACACACTTCTTACAATACTTCATTCGTTTCATCCTCCTTAAAAAGCATTTTTCCAAAATTAACAACATTCCCTGCTTGTCATTTATTATCGATATATTTTGGTGGAGTACACTTTTCTCGCTTAAACAAACATTTTATTTTGTGTAGTTTAATAGTAATGCAAACGTGAGCCTGATTCGCCTACCCCTTAGCTCTCATCCAAGTTCTAGATTTTTTGCAGTAAAAACTTCTATCATTGCTTCCATCATAAATGAAAAAATATCAATGTCTTGCCTTTGAACATACAATCTAACGATGATAAATGCAACAGCATCCGTCTTTCCTCTAGCACCATGACTAACTGGAGTATCAAAAGTTGTATGTAGCACCATTTTCTTATCTATGATCGTTCAATTAAGAAATTTATAACAGCACGGTACTTTCCACAAACATCTCCTCTTTCAAGCATATGGACGATTATAGTATTTCTCATGGAATATAACATATGATTATACTCTCATTTTTCTTATCAATGTAGTTGAATAACATTTCCAAACAAAGACCGTAATACCTAACAGTATCTCCCCCTGCAAATATGTTTTTCCAACTAAATGTACCTATATTTACCACTTTACCATCTAACTTCGTCATCAATTTTATAGCTTCTAGCAAGCTTACATAAGGATTTAATTGCACTATCACTTTTTTCTAACAATTCCACTGTTACTGAAATTGTAATTCCACCACTTACAAGCATTCTAACAACATTCGTAGACATATTCTATTCCGCGAAATATTTCACTTCTAATAATTCAAAATTTGTTCCACAATTCGTTCCACCTCTTCGATTCCCAAGTTAGTACTACAGGGAATATTAACAATCCTTTCCCAATAAAGAATTGCCTTTTCAATTCTATATGCTTTTTCACTAACATATGGAATTTGTTGATGAATCAAGCCCCAAATAGGGCGAGTCTGAATCTGCTTCTTCGATAAATATTTAATTATTCCATCTCGTGTCTTTATATCGTCACAAAACAAAGCATAAAACCATCGGTTGCTACGAATGTCATTTCTTACATCCAACAACTTATATCTACTATTTTTAAATAAACTCTTATACATCAAATAATTATCTTCTTTTGTCTGAATAAATCCTTCTAGCTGCTCTAACTGAGCCAATCCTATTGCCGCCTGAATATTTGTCATTCGATAGTTATATCCTATTTCATCATGCAAAAAATTTACTTCATCACTTTTAGCCTGTGTTGTTAAATGCTTCGCTTTCTTTAAGCAGTTTTCATCATTTGAAATAATCATCCCTCCCCCACCGGTTGTCATGATTTTATTTCCATTAAAAGAATATACCCCAAAATCTCCAATAGTTCCTGCATACTTTCCCACATACCGACCACTAATATAATATGATCCTATCGCTTCTGTTGCATCCTCCACGACTTTCAAATGATATTTTGTAGCAATCTCCATAATTGCAACCATGTCAGCCATGTTGCCAAATACATGCACAATCACGATTGCTTTAATATGCTTATGAGTCACTTTATCAATCAACTTTCCTGCTTCAATCACGCATTCTTCTCTGCAATATTGTTCGAGTTTAATCGGATCCATACACAACGAATCGTCACAATCCATAAATATAGGACTTGCACCAATATATTTTACTGGATTTACCGCTGCAATAAAAGTCAATGTAGGTACAAAAACTGCATCATCCATTGTTATTCCAGCAAGTAATAAAGAAATATGCAAACCAGATGTTCCATTTTGGCATGATACCGCACCTTTTGCATTCACATACTCTGCAATTTTTTCTTCAAATTCTGCCACATACCGTCCTGCCGTTGACACCCATTCTGACTCAATCGCATCTGTAACATATTTCAATTCATTCCCTTTTAAATTTGGCACCGAAAGCGGTATAAAACTATTCATACTACGTATCCCTCATTACTACTTCATTTCATATTTCTATTCTCTATCATTAAAAAAATTTCACATTTTACTATCTAATGATTTCCCCGTTTCAATATGTTGAAATGATGGAAGATACTCTTTCATTATATTCACAATTTCTTCTTTGGTTATAGATTCTTTTTCGAAAACACTTTCCATTCTGTTGAGTAATATCTCCAATCTATCTTTATTGGGAATTTTTTTCCTCACTATAACACCGAGTGAAGAAAAGCGTGTTGTGTCTGTCACTTCTACATCTGTAACGAATTCTTCAAATTCCTTTTCTCCTGATGTGTTAGAAACAGAATAATATACCGGATAAAGTCTACTTCCATTTTGCAATTCTTTTGCTTTTTCTTTTGCTTCTTCATCTGAATCACACTCCAATAGCTCGTAACCATTATAGTGTAGCAACTCCGTAGCAATTGCATCAAAAGTCATCATTTGTGACTCTTCCAATTTGGGGTAGAATATTTCTCTATTTTTTCCCAACATACATGCTAACATACAAATTTGTCCACTTTCTTCCGGAGACACAAAATACCTTTTCACATCCATCGGTGCACTCAATGGTTGCAATTTTTCCATTCTCGCCAGAAAACCTGCCAAAAGGGAACCATTTGAGAATGCTACATTTGCAAATCTAGCTGTTATTACAGGAAATATATCCGAGTAAGAAAAAATCAGGTCTTCCATAACCCTCTTGCTTGCTCCCATAATATTAACCGGATTCGTTGCCTTATCTGTAGAAACGCAGAAATATTCCTCAGGAGGAAATTCTGCTAAAAGATCAAGCAAGAATTTTGCATGTAATAAATTGTTTTGAAGCAGTGCCTCAATAGAATATATATCCTTTTCTGAACGAACATGTTTGTGTGCAGAAAAATTTGCTACTATGTCAAATCCTTTATGTGCTCTAAACATCTTTTCAAAAACTTTAGATGCGTAGTCCATTGGATATGTTATATAATCTTTAGGAATATACAACTCGTGTGTACTACGTATATCTCTTGTTAATTCTGTCAAAGCGTTTTCATTTATATCTACAACTACCAGGGCACCGGGACGAAATGATAGTATGGCTTTAATAAAGGAGGAACCAATAGAACCTGCTCCACCTATTACAAGTACAGTTTTATTTGCTATTTTCTCCACTAATCGCTCCTTGTTTTGAAGCAAATCGTCCAAAAACATGCTAGAATCTCTTTTAACTACTTTTTCGTAAATAAATTTTTCTAAATCTGTCATTTCATATCACCATTTATTCAAATAATTAATACTTTCATCTTTTACACTTCTCCAAAACAGCTATAAAGTGCAATTGTCTGTCAAACAAAAAATGAAATATACTCGTATAAAGATTTAATTGTCGCTGCGTTTTAACAATCTTTAGACCATTATTTTCAAAAATCTCTTTCCACTGCTTAGCTGTTTGGTAATTATATGGAAGCCTAACATGATAATGCGCATTTCCAACATAGTCCATCGCTCTCAACTTCAAGTAAGAAATAATACCATTCTTAACATGATCTTTGATTATAACATATTTACTGCTTACTCTGACCAATTCCGATACAATTGCATTTGGACTATCCGTATGATGTAAAACATCTATCGCCATAACCGTATCAAACACACCATCATCATAAGGAATATTTTTGCCATCATATTCTTTCACATTAATATATGTATTGGACCGAACCAATACATCAATCCCCTGTATTCGTATATCTTTATTCTTTTCCAATAAATAGCTGTCTATTTTTCCATCGCCACAGCCTACATCCAGTACATTCTTGGAATCCTTCAGCAATGGCGAAATCAATTCTGTCAATCTTATCATTCTTCTAGAATATACCAACTTATTATGAAAAATCTTTGTTATTCTTGCCATTTTTTACATCCTTTACTAAACTTATCATATGATCTTATTCTTTGTCAGTTTTACCTATTTGACTTTTAAAATCCCCATAAAAAAACCCGAAAACAACGATTGTATACCTATAAGCATGAAAACCACACTAGGGATTACAATCCTCATCATAGTCTCCGGCATCAAAGAACTATAATCCGTATTCTTCCACACATTCAAAGCGACTATACTCAAAGCAAAACCAATAACAGTCATAATTGCACCACAAAATATAAATAAATCTTCCTTAATTCCCTTATTCCAATTCATCGTTTTTTGTGGTAAAAAATTATGATTGAATGCATAAAGTTTGACCAACAAAAAAATGTCAATAACATTAAAGCCGGCAATCACAAAAAACGCAAAATATAAAAAAGTATGTATATCAAATACAACATTGAACAAATTTAATTGTCCGGTAAAAAGGACAACGCTACCTATCAAGCCAATCAAAAGCAAAATAACACCCGGATAAAGAAACAGCCAATTAGGCGAATACATAAACAAAAATTTAAGATGTCGCCATCCATCTCTAAAACTTCTCAAATGTGGTGCTCTACTTCTACCATCTTTATCTAATGTGGTAGGAACCTCTGTTATCTTATAATGATTTAATTCTGCCATCACAACCATTTCACTAGCATATTCCATTCCTGAAGTTTTTAGTTCAAGCCGATGGATACTCTCTCTATTATATCCTCTTAATCCACAATGAAAATCACCAATTCTACTATTGAAAAACATCCTCCCAATAAAAGATAAAATCGGGTTTCCAATATACTTATGGGACCACGGCATTGCCCCTTTTGCAATGCCACCTTTAAATCTATTTCCCATAACCAAATCATTTCCTTCTCTCAATTTTTCCAAAAATGGCATCAAGTTCAGAAAATTATAACTATCATCCGCATCTCCCATTATTACATACTTACCGTACGCATTCTCACAACCATATCTCAGCGCATTACCATATCCTTTTTCAAAAGCATGTATAACTCTTGCTCCTCTCATTCGAGCAATTTCTACACTGTTATCCACGCTACCATTATCAGAAACAAGCACTTCACCGTCAATATTATTATCTTCTAAAAATCTCTTTGCTTTTAAAATACAAATTTCCAATGTTTCCGCTTCATTTAAACACGGCATTAAAATGGTGAGTTCCATATTTATCGCTCCTTTATGGTAATAATCAGATTAGATTTAAGGCCAAGTGTCCTTACTGAAGTAACTATTACTTCTTTTGAAAGAGACCTACTCATTTTCCTTATTTCTTTTTCAGACAGTAAATTCAAATTATTAATATCTGCATAGAACGGGCCAATCAATTTCAATACGATTTTTTGAAACACGCTCCATGGCAACCAATGAACAAATGGCAGAAAAGTGTGCATTTCTATTGGAAAATACCTATTTGGCGTAGTAAGGAATATTTTGTCTGCAACACGCATACACTCATTTAGGAAAAAAATTTGTTCTTCTTTGCTTCCAACATGCTCCAGTGTTGCAGAGCAAAAACAAACCTCGAATTCTCCATTTCTAAACGGCAATGCTTCTTTTGACTTATTATGAACAAATTTTTTCAATCCAAAGGTCTCTGCCACATTACTACAATCCTCAATAGAGGCCACAGTTATATTGTGTTTGTGCGGATATCGCTTTTCTAAAAAATTGGAATCCTTTAATTTCATATCAGGAGTCGCACCCAAATCCAATATCTGACTATGTTCGCTCGGTGCACACATTTTTATAAACTTTTTGTATATTTTGTTGCGTGCTTTCATAGAAAAATACTCCCTTAGTGAAACAAAGGGATTCTCATAAGAATAGTACTCCTCCGTCAAATTCAACTTATTATTTTCTTTATCCATTATTCTTCCCTTCCAAGTAACGTTACCGTACCATATGTAATATCATAGCTGTTCGAAATCAATAAATAACGTGCTCCCTTATATTCATATTCTGTAATGGGTACTCCCACTTTTGAAGCAACTACTATACAATCTGGAATAAAAGTAATATCCTCATACTGTGCTCCCCAAGGAGCATTTATATACTGAATACTATATTTTTCCTCTCGAAGATTATATAAAATTGGATATTCTCCTAAAATCACATCGTCTATTAAACCAATTTTATCATACCCCTTATCTTCAATTATCCTCAAAAAATCATCTCTAGGTTCATCCCACAGCCGATAATAGGGTTGAGTTCTTAATTGTTCGTAACTGTATCCGCCTCTTATTGCAGGATACGGCATATAGTAATCTGATAACTGAATATAAATTCCATATATACTCATAGAAATTATTAAAATAGATTGCACAGCAATGGTAGCAGGTGTTTCTTTAATCTTCATACGACTTTGGGCAAAATTCAAAACCCACGGCATCAAAAAGCTGGTTGCCCAAAAAGCCCCCATTAAGTAACGTGTAGCTGAACATGATGGCGGAAAACATGCCGCAGATATTACAATTGAAAACATACATGCTATGGCATACCCAAAAACAAAATATTCCTTATTTCTTACCGATGCAAAAAGTGCTACAACCCATGTACACATTATAATTGCCGCCCAAATTCCATACCCATAAAAATCATGGCTTTTATCTGCTGTAAGTATACTAAGCTCCAACGAATTCCCCGTAAATTGTTCATTGAGCTTATTCAGCAAACATGATATATAGTATGACCATTTTTCATTTTCATTACCAAACAACCAACCTATATTATAAATAAGTTTCGTACTCATAGGGAAATTGGTTTTTCCACCCCAATTATACGACTGACCTAAAGCCAAAAAATCCCCATCCATATCTATAGCATTTCGAATCCAAAATCCTAAATTTATTAATACACCTATCGAGCCTGCCAGAAGCGATTTTATCGCTACTTTTTTAATGCTGCTCTTTCTCAAACCTACAACTACGAATAGAATCGCAAAAGGCAACAATGTAGATGCTCCAGATATTTTTGTTAAAATCGAAAGCCCGCCAGCTAATCCCGTCATACTAGTTAACAAAACCGAGTCTTCTTCCACTAACCTTAAAATCAAGTAAATTGTTATAACAGAAAATGCAGCCACCATCAAATCATTTTGAGTTGTAGACGATTGAAACAAAGCTAATGGTAAAAGCACCACAGCCATTGCACCTATAAATGATAATTTACTTTTCTTTCCTATTAATTTAGTTACAATTTCCTTTGCGCAGAAAGCAGCCATAAACCATGATGGCATCTGAACTAAATTTAGCAAATAATCTCTACCATCTGTCATTATTCTAAATTTAGTCATGATTATTGCATTAAGAGGAGCAAAATATAGCGCATGCCTTTGATAATAAGGGAAATTATGAATGGATTCATTTTTCCAATACATAAAACTTCGTATAACATGATAAAGCATACTATCATAATTTTGAGGTGGATATGAAAAAGATTTCAAAACAGAAATAATTACAAACACACTAACCCACAGTACAATAAAAAGCTCACTACGACTTCGAAAAATATCTTCCGCTTTACTTATGTTAAAAATACACTTTTTTTCCCTGCTGTGCAAAAAAACAGCCAGACTTACTAAAAGCAATATCGAAAAGAAAAAACATCCTCGATAATTATAGTATGAGAACAAACTTAAAACTTCCGCTTGGAAAACCTGAATGCTCATATGAGAAATAAACGTAAATAATATGCTGTCGAAAAATGTATTATTGTATGAAATAAAAAATACAAATAGTATATAAATAATTAAAATATCCATTACAAACAATACCATACTTCCAATCCCCTCATTCTCATCCATATTTCAGGAGCCTAATATCTCTTCCATAGTTTTCCGCTCAAAAATATCTAGCATTCCACCACGTGTAACATTATAGATTTTTATCCCATTCTTTTCAGAATATTTCTTCACTTCATTCCATGCATACATAAACTCAGGGACTGTTCCTCCCCCACAATCACCATTCACCACCTCTTCTGCGGATCTTTTATCCTCATAGTTTTCGATTCCAGGAGCATATATACAATCCATGCCAAGAAGATAAACCTCTTTAAATCCCAAATACACAATTACCTGCATCATCACATACGCACAAGTATATCCCCAGTACACCTCTTTGGAAACATCTTCTGAAAACAGCTTTGGCATCTTCACAAAATTAATCCAATTTCCGGGATCTTTCATCAACAATTCGTATGCATTACTTTTGCGCCTAAGTTCAATTACGTCTTTTCTCTTTAGGTCTCGCATTTGAGTGTAAAAAATTATACTTTTATTATTAGAAAACACTTCTTTTCCAAAAAGCTTATCATCCACTATACCACCGTCTGTAAAACCGTAAAAAGTTGGAAAAAATTTCAGTTTTTTTTGCGCAATTGCAATTGAATTAAGTCCAAAAGTATACTCCTTTCTCAGCTTAAGTATATCTTCATCATTCAAACTTGGACCAGTTCCTATTAGAAACACCCTTTCACCCACATATGAATTTTTTAATATCCTTACTTTTTCATATAGATTTCTATTTCTGATACTCCTTATGTTTTTTTGCAATGTATAATATATATACTCATATAAACATTTTATTCTAAACAATATACTTTTAACTATTCGTATAATTTGAACTTGCACCTATATTTCCTCATTTATTCATTTTTCATATTTAGCTTTCAAGCCTAATTTTTTGATTTTCCACTTTATAAATCAAATCACATTTTTCAATAGTTGATAATCTATGTGCTATTATTATTATCGTTTTACTACCACGCAAAGCATTAAGCGACTCCATAATAGAACTTTCTGTGTCATTATCTAATGCAGAGGTTGCTTCGTCAAAAAATAAAACACTTGGGTTTTTATATAATGCCCTAGCAATACCAATTCGTTGCTTTTGCCCACCAGAAAGGCAGATTCCCTTTTCACCCACTTGCGTATCTAATTTTTGGGGTAATCCCTTGACAAAATCGTCTAACTCAGCTTTTTGTAATGCACTCCATATCATTTCATCACTTATCTGGGTTTCTTCTTCTCCAAAAGCAACATTAGCCCTTATCGTATCTCCTAATAAAAAAATATTCTGCGGAATATATCCCACATTCTTAAGCCATGAGTTCTTTCTAAATTGTATATTCTGTTCATCTACCAATATTTTACCGTCCTGTTGTTGCAATAATCCTAAAAGCAAATCAACAACCGTCGTCTTTCCTGCGCCAGATGCCCCAATTATTCCCACCATGCTCCCCGCCGGAATAATCATATCCGCATTCTGTAAAACAAATTTATTAGATGTTGGATAGCAAAAGCTCACATTCTTCATCTTGATTTCTGACTCAAATATAGCCTTTTTTTCTCCATCACAAACGCATTCTCTCTTTTTATTATCTAATCTAACATCGTCAAACGTCTTAATTAAATTGTCAAGTGCAGGCTTATTATATGTTATAACGTTAATGGATGCACTAATTCTATTTACAGAAGGCAATAATCTTACTGCTGCAATCACAAATGCACTGAACTGTGGAATCAATCTTGTGATATCTCTTCCCGATAGGCATAAAAAAATCATCAATACAAGCATTACAGTAATTGTTATTGACTCAATAAGCAATCTAGGTACATTCGATACTGCTGTATTTACTTTTTCAGAGTCACTAGCTATTTTCGCACTTTGCATATATTCTTGCGTAAAATACAACTCTTTTTGTGACACTTTAATCTCTTTAATGCCATCTATAATCTGCAATATACATTTGTTGGATATTGCCGTTGCGCTTGTCCAACGTTCACCAGCTTTACGCAAAACGGGTTTAATAAATGCATAAATTACTGCCATCTCAACAATAAGCACTACTACAAATACAACAGCTAGCATGATATCAATTATAAATACCGTTATTATGAGTGCTACCACCACTATTAATTCTGTAAACAATAATAGTACTTGTGAAAAAATATTATAAGTATTAGTTGCATCTGTACTTATTTCTCTAAGTATTTCCCCTGAATTTGCATTGAAATAATATTCATATGGCTTATTTAAGTAACATTTCAAAAGTCTTGTCTTAGTTACAAGCTTGTTATCGCATATATACTTTGCTTGTACATAATATTGAACAAACAAAAACACATTCTTAACTATGTAAAACATAATCAACAATAACATTACTATTATCAAAAAATCCCTTTGTGTCTCAATTCCCAACAACTCAGAAATGTCTTGTATATAACCATCTTTTTCCAAAAAATTCGTTTCAATAACAGCACTAATCAACGGAATAATGAGTGATACCCCAAGCATTTCTAATACTGCGCCAATGAACATCAAGGCCACTAGAATTATCACATAACGTTTTTGTTTCTTATCTAATATAATGCTTATTTTTTTAACAATTTCTATAATCCACATTGTTACTCTACCTTCCCTTATAGAATATTTTCTTTATTCTATCACACATATAGTCAATCTCACATTTTAGTAGATATATTCTTCTTTTAATCGTTGTTTTTTTTGCAATAATATTGTAGTTATAATAAACTGATAAATCAATAGGTTCTACGAATTTATACTGTTTTTCAGACATAAACTCATTAAGTTTTTTTAATAAATTGTTCTCTCCAAAATGAACCTTCATCTTCGTTCTATAATCGTCTGAAATATATGGCTTATGTATCAAACTATGATATAACAACGAATACGCATAATCAGTATCATTCGGAATATATATTCCTTTCAAATTCTTAACTCTATTATTCAGTATCTGTAACTCCCACTCTCTATCATAATAATTGTCCCCCACGTATCTAATATCCATATATACAAGAATATTACCCACAGCTATCTGATATTGCACTCTATACTTTTTATCATGTACTTTTTTTGCTCCTAAAGCTTTGATTATATCGTCCTTATCTGAGGTAAGGATGTCAATATCTCCATGTCCTTCAATAGTTGCCAGTTCTGGCAATTGCTCATAATTCCTTAATACCACATAACAAATATCGCATTTTTCTAATTCTTCAAAAACAGTTTCAAGATTTTCCCACTCTTTATAAAACATTTTTTTTTCTACGTTCATGCTCTAATCCCTTTGCTATATTTTATTGTTTCTTCTTTTCACTGCTCAAACGAATACTCCAAGCGCCAATCATTAAATTTAATTTCATCCATTCTTCTTTGTAGTCTTTTTTAAAATCGAAATATACATCTTTTAACGTTTGTAATACGGCATATGCATCATCAAACTGATCGCTATATGGATTGTATCTGTGACATCCGATTCCAGTTAATTTTTCCGGCAAACACATATTTTTATATATACAGTCTTCTTTATGCTTCTTTACATATGTCAAGCCAAGATCAAATACCTTCACTTCATTCCTATTTCTATCATACATAATATTAGACGGTCTTATATCCATATGGATAATTCCTAAACGCTTAAACTCCACAAGCATTTTTTGCATTTCTTCATATACTTTCTTTACATCAAGTCTATTTACCATTTTATCTAGTGGAACACCGTCCAGATAATCCGTCACAATTATATCAAACTCCTCATCTTGTATAACCATATGGCACCTAGCAAACATTCTATCCAATACCGTACTATTCTCTTTAATATATTTCAAGGCATTTGCCTCTCTTACTATGCACCCATAATTCTCTTTTTCACTCACCTTGCAGAACACTCTTTTTCCGCAATAATATCCAGAATAATATTGCGTAAAAATAGGATCCAATTTCCATAAGCTCTTATTAAAGGGTTTAATATTGTCAACAGTGTTTTCTTGTAGTAGCCTCTTGATTTTTTTCATAACCGCTTTATGTATTGTCTGATACTGAGCAACTTTATATATTTTGTCATATATACTCAGCAGGAACAATTTTAGCTTGTCCGGTAGTTTCCTATAGATTTTCTTAATGAGTTGCATCATCATATCCTTTCCTTATATTCTTTAATAGTTTCCTGTAATTTATATATATCTTCGAGTTCTTTTATTGTCTTTCCAAGCAATAGTCCCAAATCGTGCTCTGCTTCTTCTACTGTGTTTGATGAATGAATATTATGCCCACCTACCCACCGTCTATACATCTCTTTGCTATCAAACACATTTACATTCACAATACTATCTCCTGAATTAGTACGTCTGACAACATACATTGGATGATTATCTCTTATAATAACAAGCAAAAATTTACCATCTCCCACTTCCTTAACCTTATTACAACGTGGCGGCAACTTGATTCCATAAAATTGTGAAATATTATCTGAAAAGTCTTTTCTATTCCATTCTATCTCTATTATCTGTAGCACTTCAAAATTACTTTCAATATCATTTAATATCTCATTTTCGCATTTTTTCCTTGCATTCTCCCATAAAATGAATAAATGAATTTCCGATTTCACTATTTATCCTCTCTTTCTATAATAATAGTACCATTTAGACTAAATTTATTAATTTGTATGCTATCTTTTGCATGATTCGATCGAAGTATTGAATATATTGTCTCAGCCAATTAGTTTTACATTCCACTTTTTGACCATAATTTTCTTTTGCCCACTTCCGAAACATTTTTGTAGTTCCTACCACAAACAATTCACCAAAATATTCGCGGAACGGTAAAAAAGTGGGATATGCCATAATAAAACATGTATCACTCCCACTAGCCTGTGACAAAAACAATTGACGAATATTTATTGTCATCCATTTTTCTAAAATATATAATCTAGTACCTTCTTTACCAAAAATAATGTTGTGTGCTGCACTACCTTCAATACATGCCATATATTTGCAGTTAGATATGTAATGAATCTGTTCTACTGCAGATAGTTTCTCAGGTGCAAGTACTTTATAGCCATTTTTTTCAAAAAACCTCTCGAGTTTACTTTCTCCAATTTCCTTTGAACTTTCCAGTTGTGTTCTTGTAAAATAAATTTTCTCATAAGTTTGGCAATCTAAACCTGATACATTGTTTACAATTCTATTAAAAAAATCCAAATATTCTTTTGTATACCCTCGGCTTGTCAAACTACATTGTGGTATAGCAATTGTATCATATTTAATCGGAGGTTCTCCTTCAGCAATTAACTCTATTCTTTTAGTATTAATACCACTTAATTGTATCAACTGTTCAATATTCGGCAATAATTCATATTTTACGTTGCCTCGTATGCAAAAAACAATTTTACTCTCCTGATCAATCAATGCATACCACAGGCGAGTGCACCAATCAACAAGAAAATGCCCCCACTCATTATTATTTATAAATCCTCCAAAAATAACTTTTTCTCTTTTTACGAGCAATTGCTTTTCATCATACGAATAACTCCCTCCCCAATCTAATTGCTCATTATCATACATACATAGCGAAAACCCTGATTCTTTAACAAATCTTCCTTCTACATCCAACACACCACCTAAGCCGTATGTTTTATTATTAACAGGGTGATTAGCTAGTATTACACCGCCTTCAACAGTCAATATATCCATCTTTTCATCAAGAAAAAGAGGACTAATACCTTTAATATTACTTTTTTTATATAATTTGCTATATCTTACATCAAAGTGATACATTTTTTTCCTTTCATCAAAGCAGTTTATCATTTACTTCATAATAAAGATTTATATACTGTTCACTCATTTTCTGCTCCGAGTACCTCGCATGTGCCTCTTTTGCAAGCTTTTCTTTTAGGTTTGCCTTCCTATCTATCCAATTTTCTATAGTTTTTGCCAATGTTTCTACGTCACCATACTCAACAAATTCACTATACTCTTCAAGTGCAATCGACTCTGTTCCTCCATTTTTAAATCCTACTACAGGCGTACCACAACACATACTCTCTACATATGTCATCCCGAATGTTTCTCTCCTACTAACCATAACCCCCACATCTGCCATTGAATAAAGTTTTGCCAGCTCGTATTGATTCTTTATTTCTCCTTTTAAAATCATATTGGGTGGGATTTTTGTTTGAATCTTACCAACAACCCCCACCACCACAAAATTAATATCCCCTAGCAGTTCAGCTAGTTCTATAATATACCTTCCACCTTTCGAATCGTTAATATCATCTGAAAAATTCGAAGTTACATGTATTACTGATTTTTGTGAATTCTCTTTATATTCATTCGGCCGAAAAATAGAAGTATCTATTCCGTTTCCAATAACTCTAATATCTTTCCCACTAAAAATAGGTGATTTTTCTGCCCTTTTTTTTGCCCATGGAGAAACCATAACCATTGTAATTCGTTCATTATCCCTAATGGCATCATACATCTTCTTCCATGCCCGCCTTGCTTGGATCCTAAAATGTACTTCTGCATTCCTTAAATTACCACACAGTTTGCAACCGGAACTATAGCCCTCACACTCAAATGCATGCGCACAGTTTCCCGTAAAAAAGAATTCCGCATGATTCGTAATTACTGTACAGTATCTCTTTTTCTTCAAATAATATAAAAGCATATAAATGTTGATAGACCTTGCATTTGGACAATGTATATGCACAATATCCGGATTAAACTCTGATATCTTTTTACATAATGAATATGTTGTAATGAATCCCGTTCCATACCTGCAACCTGTAACCAGAGAAATCATATAAATAAATTTATACAATAACGCGGGAGTTATCTGATATTCGTTTTTGTTTATTGGTTTATCCCCCCATTCATAGCAATGCAAAAATTCAATATTTCTTTTTTGTGCATATTTTTCAATAGAACTTATTATTTTACCCGTGCTGTAGATTTTGTTTACCCAATTTACAGTTACTACTTTCATCCATTACACACCCTCTTTCCATAATCCCAGTTTCTTTTACGCATCTCTTAACATATCCATACATAACTAGAACAAAGAACAAAGGAAATGCAAATGAATTTTGCGTTAGCAAAACTACAAAAACAGCAATTTCTCTACACAAGTTATTGCCAATACTCTTTCCTCTATTCCAAAAGCATGAGAAAAAACCCCAAAAAACCAATACTGCCAATCCCATTCCATACACTGCCAAAACATATGTTATAGTATTAGCAGTTCCTACTGTCGTTTCTTCGTAGTTGGTAATTCCTGCACCCCATAAATTGTTTAAAAAAATATATATGTCTCTAATTGTTCCATTAAAACGTATCGCAAAGGAACCATAATCTCCACTACTTTTGAAAAGCTTCGAAAAAATAATATCACTATACCTCAACAAAAAAAATGCCCCCGACATCATTGATATTATATATATAATATATCGCTTTGCCGTACGTTTCTTGCTTATTTGTTCAATTAGCAAAGGCAATAAACATATAAATGATATAATTCCAGAAGTTGAAAAAGTAGTACACAATGCAATAACTAATATAATAATTTTGTATAGTTCCATTTTTTTCTCTTGCTTTAACCCTAATGCCAATACCCACACTATATTATTGGCGAACACTCCCATTTCACGGTATATTCCCTGATTTCGTCTTAATACACTATCAGAAATCTCAATACCTGTCGGAAAAAAGAATAATCCACAAAACGTATTATAAGGAACAAGACCATGAAACACAGGAAGACGTCTTGCAAAATCCGGTCTTATAATACCTATAAAATACATTACTATAGATATTACAGAAATAATTATCATCACATTAATCAATGCTTCTATAAAATCTTTTTCATGTATCGTATTAACAAATAAAATAGCCGCAACAAATAGCATTAAAATAGATATGAGCGTAAATAAGTTTGTGTCCAGGTTTATTACCTGTGTGAAAACCATTAATATTGCTGTAATTACCAATACAATCAACAACGATTTTTTTATACCGTTCTTAAGTGTAATGCAAAATAGAGCAAGCAAAAAAACTCCACAAATCATAGTTTTGTGGTAATATGACGATACTGGTGTTCCCGCTGTATAAAGCATAACAATCGTTACTATATATTCCCACGCTCTTAAACGATATGTTTTCATTGCAATTCCTCATTTTGATATATATTTACCCCGAAATAAGCCTGTTAACTTTTTGGATCTGCTCATTCCACAAATACTCTTGTGCAACCAAACGATTCCGCTTATATGATTCCACCGACCATGAATCCGCTTTTATCATCTGACGTATGGCTGTTTCTATATCTTTCGCATCACTTCCACAAAAAGTAATACATGGAGAAAATTTCTCCCACCCCGGAAACTTTGTAGAAACAATCCGTTTACCGGTCGCAAGATATTCCATAATTTTGGATGGGAAATTATTTGCATTTTCAGCTAATTCCATATTTCTGGGATTGACCAATACATCAGCTCTCTCCAAATTAGCCATGTACTCCTCATAAGACGGACACCCTAAATACACTATCCTTTCATCCCCATCGGTAGCCTGTTCTACAAGTGATTCCAAACTCCCCTTTCCACTGATGAATAACCGGATATTTGGGTGATTAACATTGGAAAACGCTTCCAATAATCTGTCTACTCCCGTAACGCTCTCTAAAATCCCCGCATACATAAAACACAGCCGATTCATATCTAGTTTTTTATAATTATTATAATAGTTATAAAAATCTGCTGTTATTCCTCCTTCAATACAAAGAAACTTTTGCTTGTGCACTGTGTATTTTCTGGTTTTCTCAGATAATCCTATTACATAATCATATCGCCGCAAACATAATTTTTGAATTCTTGCAAGTATCTTTCGACTTATTTCATTAAAAGAATTACTTGGTGAATAATCTGCAAGAATTAATAGCGATTTCTTTTTAAATAAACGTGCCACAAAAGGAGCAATTAGCCATGTATACTCCACATTGTATGTAATAACACAATCCACTGTCTGTATCTTTCTAATTATTGCCCCCCAATATCTCAGCACTCCACCTATTTTTAACTTTGTCTTGAAATAATAATTTGGAGACAGTTCCTGTAACTCTGTTCTGACCTTCTGAGTTACGTTTACTCCTATATAGGAAAGAATTTCTGTTTCATTCTTCCGTTCAAAATAGTTGAGAAAATTATTTATAAATCTATTTGCAGCATTTGATATATCCTTAATTCTAATTTCATACTCTGCCGGAACCAATGTACAACACAATAAACATTTCATTGCAATCTCCTTTAACGCATACCTATCAACATATTAAACACATTTTTAAATTTTCTAAATCGCGTAAATATCAGATTCATAAATGCTATTCCCACAAACACAAACATAATATTTATGATTGGTCGTAATGCAATAAGCACTACTCCACCATATGTTGACAAGCGTACGATAATACCTGTCCCCAGCTCATGCAGAAGATATATTGAAAAAGAATATTCTCCTATTTTCAACAACCATTCCACTTTGTATTCTAGCAGTCTTACGCAAACCCCCACAACCACCAATATTTGCAAAACAATATTAATTAAAGCATATTGTGAAAAATATGACCAGGGAATATTGTACAAGAAATGAATCACCATCATAAACGATAATCCCAGCGAACTAGCTAAAAACACTTTTTTTGAAAGATAAAATAAATCTTTAATTTTTTCCGTCTTCTGCAAAAGTATACCGCTCGCAAAGTATATCATCCAATTCAACAAGTTCATATATGGCGTAATGGTCCATTGATTAAGTTTCATTGCAATAGTATTCCCCCAACCTCCTGTTATTAACATCACTGCCGAGAATAGTATACAAACTGTCACGCCAACATTACTTTTTTTAATCCACCAGAACATGAAATACAATATCAACAATATAGTTAAGTAATATGTAGAATGATTAATACCCAAAAGAAATTTAAGCCACGCAACAAGTGAAATTCCCCCTTTACGCAAAACAACATATAGCCACACTATTGTTTCGCAAAACACCCATGGCAAAATGATAGTTTTACTCTTAATTTTCCAAAAAACAGTAAAACTATGCTTGTTTTTTGCAAATAAATATCCGGAAATAATAAAAAACAACGGAACACCTAATGTACCTGTATAAGATAGCAACTTTACAATTAACCGAACCACAAAAGAACAGTTTTCCGGTTCCACTGCCGTATGCGCACATACTACACTAAATATTGCAAATGCTTTCAATAGATATATCAGTTTTCTTTCCTTATTGGTATCCATCTTTACATAATTCCTTTAATACATCAATTTCTCTTTCTGCCATTTTTTCAAGCGTATACTCTTTCATTTTTGCAATATTATTTTTTCCTATCTTTTGACATAATAATGGGTTCGATAACAAATAATAAACTTTTTCATAAAACATCTTAATATTATCCATAGGTACAATATATCCGTTTATATCATTTTGAATTAATGCCAATGCTGCATAGCATTTGTTAGATGAAATAATAGGAATACCATATGACATAGCCTCATTTATAACCAGTCCCCATGTATCCCCTCGTGAATTAAGCATAAAAACATCTGCTGCACTATAATACATTTTCATTGTTTCTTTATCAACATGCTCAATAAAATGTAAATTGTCCATACACAAATCACGTTTCAACGTTAAATACATATCTGTAGGTGTCCCTCCAATAATATAAACCCCCACATTCTTTTCTAATTTTGAACATGCTTTTATATATACATCGAACCCTTTCACCGGAATAAATCTTCCAACTGATATTACTACTTTTTCATATGGTATCCTAAGTTTTTCTCGAATTGCTCTTTTTTCACTTTCCGCTACCACATCTTCTCTTATCTCAGCTTTATACAGTGATGAAAATGGATACCTTCGGATTTTTTCTTTAGTTGCTCCATATTGCAGAAAATATTGATCTCCCAAACACGCAGTGCTAAAATACAGTTGCGCATCTTTCATTATTTGTTTTTTAATTATTTCCTTTATTCCTTTTCCATCTTTTGGAAATCCCCCTTCGCTTTGAATAGCATACGGAATTCTCAGCATTTTCATATATGCAATTGCTATTATCCCAGTTGGTGTACATGGATTTGCAACAACAATTGCATCATACTTTCTTTTTCTAATATATTTGACAATTTGTGGACATATTGCTTGATCATCTAATTCGTCGTTTACTTTGATTTTTTTCCCTTTTAAAATAATCCCAGTAAAAGTTTGAAAATTATACTTTTTCCAACTTTTATCTCTCGCTCCTGATTCATTACGCTCAAAAATGGCCGTTAAATCGCTTAACTTCCCCAGCTCGTTAAGAAAGTCCACCATATATGGGGAAGGAATATTTGTTAAATACAATATCTTCATTTTTCACCACTACTGCTTATATATTTCAAAATATTTTCTTGTCATTACATCTTTTGAATAATGCTTTTTTGCTACTAGAGCAATTTGTTCTCGATTGCTTTCATTTCTCTCCAAGACATCTAATAATGCCATTGTGAGTTTATTCAAATTACCATATTCCACAAAGGTACTATATTCTTTAAGCGCAATCGCCTCTGGTGCACCAGCACAAAATCCAACAACGGGCGTTCCGCAACATAACGCCTCTACTGTTGTCATAGAAAACGTTTCTTTTTTACTGCAAATCACAAAAGCATCTGCTAATGAATAGTATTGTGCTAAAACTTTGTTATCTTTTATCGTTCCCACACTAATCACATTGTTCCCACAATAATCAAGCTCCTCATTTGCTCCAACCAAAATGAAAACAATATCCCCATTTTCGCATTTTTCTGCTATTTTTAAAACATAATTGCCTCCCTTTTCTTCTGACATTAAATTAGGAGCTACTGCCAATACGACCTTCTTATTCTCTATTCTAAGTTTTTCTCGTAGCTTTTCAGTCATTTGTGGCTGAAACACAGATGTATCCGTACCATTATGAACAACCATCACCTTTTTATCATGTAAGAAAGATTTCTGCACTCTGCTTTGTAACCATTCGGATGGCGTTACAATTGTTAATAGTCTCCAGTTAGATAGAATGGCTTTCTTTCTTTTTTGCATACTTTTTGTGCAATCAAACAATTGACTTTTGGGATATTCATGTAATCTCGGACATTTTCCGCACTGTGTTTTCCACTTCTCACATTCATATGCATGTCCACACTTTCCTGTATACATAAACTCACAATGAAATGTCCACACTGTTTTTATTCGCTTTTTCTTTAAATACTCGGCTAATGTAATGATATTAACAAAGTATCCATGCATATCATGTAAGTGCACCACTTCTGGTTGAAATTTTTCAATATACTTTATTGCTCTTCGTGTAGCAATATAAGAAAAGCAACTTGTATACCCAGTAATTCTAGTCAATAAGGCATGTAGATAGACTTCCCATTGCGGACTGAATCGGTATATGTTCTCTTCGCCTACAAGAGAACCTCTACCATAAGCAATCGCCGCTTCATGACCATCTTCTCGTAATTTTGTATATAAGTCATACACTATTTTTCCAGTACTGCTATACTTACAATTTACATCCATCAACAATACTTTCATAATTTCCTACCCACTACTTTCGTATGCGTTTTTCTATTCCTAATAATTCGTATATCTTTATCCCAACATTATACATCCATCTTTGACTCTTAAAATGTTCTGTACATTCTGGCAGTCTATGATAGTTCATCAGTTCTTCTTCTGTAATTTCAAGACGTTTAGACACCTCAGAAAACAATTCTCTACTTTCTTTTTCCGTTAATGGTGGTTGTTCTAATATCTTTAGTGCCTCTTCTCTGGACATCTGTCCTGTAACTACTAAACTGGACAATTGTGTTCTTCTGATGTCGAATCCAAAACGTGTAGGAAGCCACCAACCAGAAAGAAACTTAGTTAACAGGTCTTCAAAATGCTTCTGTTTATATGGTTCATAATCATATTCTTCCACAAGTGTTTTGATCATTTCGGATTTTGTAAATGAAACATAGTTTAGCGGTGTTACTGTTTTGACTCCCATCACGTAAGGCAACCAAAATTTGTGTTTAAAACCATTTGTAAATGTATATTTTTTAATTGGTATTCTACAATATTTGCGAATAACATCTTTAACAAAAACCGAATCACCTGTTGGTCCGCCTCCTTTTTCCCATGAAATCGGATCTGCTATCACTTCTGTCGAAATATTATATCCATTCAAAATGTACTTGACTCCCAAATTCTGAGAATACTTATCCACTAACGCAATAAATGCGTGATCCTGCGGAACATCAAGAGAAGCAAGACCTGTTTTGAACCACGCCAACTGCATTTCTCTCATTTCATTCCAATCCATTTTCTCAACGTGAAGTTTTAGTCCAAGTTTGCTGGTAATTTTTCTAATATTTTCTTCCGCTACCGGAAGATTCCATCCTGCATCAATATGAAATACAAACGGTTGTAAGCCCCATTGTGTTATTGCAAGATGAAGCAAATAGCAACTATCAAGGCCTCCACTCAACCCTAGAATGCAATCATACGGTTTCCCCTCTCCAGACCGTTTAATATCATCAATCAACAGTTTTAATTCTTGTTCATGATTCTTTCCAAAATTCCATCTAGGCAATATGCGCTCTTTATAATCATTACACCTTTGGCAAATTCCATTTACATCAAAAACGATATCGTCATCTGTTGTATCCATTACACAACATTTGCAAATCTGATATTTTTTTTTATTCATTATTATTCTCCTCACCGCAATAATACTCCATTACACTCATCAGCTTTTCTTTCGAAAAGCAACAACTGAAATATTTTAATGCATGCTTTCCCATATTGTGTAATTCCCTTTTGTCGTTTCCAATCAGTTCTTGTATATTTTTCACTAACAACTCCATATCATTTAACATACAACTTTTTCCACACTCCGCTTCCTCTATAATCCTTTTTGTCTCTCCACTTGCTACCGCCAGTATCGGCATCCCACAAGCCATATAAGACTGTAACTTAGCTGGAATTGTCATCTCAAACAACGGATTATCTGCAAAAGAAATAAATGCCACATCACACCAAGCCAAATAGTATGGTATCTCCTCTGGCTTCTTTCTCCCCAACAGTACAAACATATCTGCAACATTGTTCTTTTCGATTTCCTTTTCAAATTCTTCACGGTATCTGCCATCTCCAATAATAATAAACTGGCAGTCTACATTATCCTTTTTTAATTGTACTGCTGTTTTAGGCAATATATCTAATCCCTGTGCATATCCTATATTTCCAGTGAAAACAATTTTAAATTTATTGTTTTGGGGCATATCTGAAAGTGCTCTGCGCTCAACAGGTTTATAAAATTCTTCTGCGTACTGTGGCCAATATATTACCTTACTCTTGTCTTCATCCCATGCGCTATTACGTTCTTCAATCCGTTTTACAAAACTGGGAGAGGTAGCAAATATTTTTTCACAATTCTTATATATATAATTTACCATCTTATCGATAGTACCTATTACGTGCTTATTATGAATTCCTGTTACGATTTCTACGTTTTCAGGCCACAAATCCTGCACATAAATATAACAGGGGATTTTTCGCCTAAGCGCATACCACACTCCTACTAACGCTTGAGTCATCGGTGATACTTCAAAAATAAACACCTTGTCCGCTTTCACGTTAGTAAACAACTTCCAAAAAAATCCAGAAACCACAAATGAAAAATAATTCAGCATGAGCATAGCCGCACCATGTCCACGTGGGATTATCGGCAAACGGATAATTTTAACGCCTTCGTAATCTTCTTTTCCTTTCTTAAACCACCCATATCCCCGATAAAATTTCCCCTGTGGATAGTTTGGAATTCCAGTTACTACCGTAACTTGATATCCTCGTTTTACCCATTCTTTGCAAATATCATTTATTCGGAAATTTTCCGGATAGAAATATTGGGAAATAACTAAAATATGCTGTTTTCTATTTGTATTTTTCAAAGCATTCATTATCTCCCATCTCTCTTCCTACTCATTCAAGCCTATTCTTTAGCATTCCGTCAGATGTATTGACTCCTCCAAATCATACACTCTATATTCTTCCATATACTTACTCATCTCATGTTCATACACAATGTTTCCAAAAGCTTTATTAATTAAAGCAGAAATTCTACACTTCCGATTTCCGAGCGAAACAAGTAGCCAATTTACAGATTTTATCAGTCGAATCTTTTTATCATGTGCTTCCGCAATCTGCCTTACCATTTCGCTCGTTTGTACATAATTTTTGTTTTGTGGAAAAAAGACACCTTGCTCCTCATTCCTAATCATAAGCTCGACAAATTTACACAAATTACCTATATACAGCATACTTCTTTGATTTTGTACATTTGGAAAAAAAGGTGATTTTCTTGCCATTTTCGCAAGCAGAGGATAATTACCTTTTGAACCTTTTCCATATATCATTGGTGGACGAAGTACAACTATCTTGAAATTTTCATCTGCAAGCTTAAATAATCCCTCTTCCGCTTTTACTTTACTATCTCCGTAAAAATTTGCTGGTGTAAGTGGAGTATTTTTTGTAATTACACGTTGTTTTCCGATTCCCGCACTCTCTCCATATACAATAATACTACTCATAAAAATAAACTGTTTTACACCTTCTGACTTTGCTTTCGTAGCACACTCTACTGTCAAATCTGTGTTCACTTTATAATACAGTTTCTTTTGCTCTTCTGAAACACTTCCTACATCTGCATGTGCTATTCCCGCAACATGAAAAATAGTGTCATACGCGCCAAAATTCTTCGTTTTCCACGATTCGTCTATCATGTCAACCGTTTCGGTCTGTATGTCACCTACAGCATTTTCCTGTATCCAACGTTCGAAAGTTGTACCTATATAACTATTTGCTCCTGTAATAAGAACGCTCTTCATTTCTCACGTTTCTCCAATGTTCCTGTCCCGCCTTCCACAACACCATCTTGCTTCGCAACAGATACTACTGTTCCGAAGATACATTTCATATCCATCCTAAAGCTTTGTTTCTCAACATATTCTCCATCCAGCTTTGCTTTTACCTCAATGGGAAGTTCATCTCGTCCGTTAATCTGTGCCCAACCAGTTAATCCTGGCAGTATATCGTTAGCACCATACTCGTCACGTTCTTCTATTAAATCATATTGATTCCACAGCGCTGGTCTAGGTCCAACTATTGCCATATCACCTTTTAGAATATTAATAATCTGAGGCAACTCATCTAAACTGGTTCTACGAAGAAATTTTCCCACTTTCGTAATATACTGTTCGGGATTTTCCAGCAAATGCGTCGGTGTATCCTTAGGCGTATCAATTCTCATAGTTCGAAATTTCAATATATTAAAATAGCTCTTATGAATCCCAACTCGCTTCTGCTGAAACAAAATTGGTCCCGGAGAATCTAATTTAATTGCAACAATTAATATCAAGAATATAGGTAATAATATAATCAATCCAACCAACGCCATTATTCTATCTACAATTTTTTTAACCACTTGATACACCATTTTTACCTCTATCCGTGCTACACTTCTCTTACTTCACCAGATGGACTTACCTACATCCCTAAACCATTTTATTGCACTTTACACTCATACGTCGGAACAACTTCCTTAACTAGCATTCTAATATCCACTGTCTCCTGCTTCGCAACCTCTCCAAGAGTTTCCAGCTGCTCCACAAACATATCCACATCAAACTCTATCGGCTTTCCAATAAAAATCATTTTATTCGCAGTCTTTTTCAGTCCTTCTTCATTCATCAGAAGTTCTTCATACATTTTTTCACCCGGTCTTAAACCTGTAAATTTAATTTCTATGTCTTCACCAACACGATATCCGGAAAGTTTAATCAAATTCTTCGCCAAATCCACGATTTTCATAGGCTCTCCCATGTCCAGTACGAAGATTTCTCCGCCCTTTGCGTAAGCTCCCGCCTGAAGTACAAGCGAAACCGCTTCCGGTATGGTCATGAAATAGCGGATAATCTCCGGATGTGTAACGGTTACCGGTCCACCTTCTGCAATCTGTTTCTTAAATAAGGGAATCACACTACCATTACTGCCTAGTACATTCCCAAATCGTACTGCTACAAAGCTTGTTTTTGATTTCTGGTTCATCATCTGTACAACCATTTCGCACATTCGCTTTGACGCTCCCATGATGTTTGTCGGATTAACCGCCTTATCCGTAGAAATCAATACAAATTTATCCGTACCATATTTATCTGCTGCTTGCGCGGTCTTATATGTCCCAAATACATTATTCTTTATTGCTTCATTAGGGCTTGTTTCCATTAACGGTACATGCTTATGCGCCGCCGCATGATATACGATATTGGGACGATATGTTGCAAAAATACTGTCCATTCTTGCAGTATTTCGTACAGATGCTATCAATACTACTAAATCCAAATCCGGATATTTCCGTAGAAGTTCCTGCTGTATCTCATATGCATTATTTTCATAGATGTCTACGATAACCAGCTGCTTTGGATTATGGCCTGCAATCTGTCTGCACAGTTCGCTACCGATGGAACCGCCTCCACCGGTTACTAGCACCACTTTTCCACCTACATAGTCAAATACTTCTTCGGTATTAATCTGAATCGGCTCTCTTCCAAGCAAGTCCTCAATTTCTACTTCCTTTAGCTTAGATACAGATACATCCCCCTTTATCAGCTGATACATTCCCGGCAGGGTACGCATCTTACAACCCGATTCCTTACAAATATCTAAAATATCCTTTTTTGTCTGTCTGTCTGCTGATGGAATCGCAAAGATAATCTCATCAATACCATATTGCGATACCGCATCCAATATTTTATCTCGTCCACCTACAATTGGTATTCCTCGCAAAAGTTTCCCATGACATCCCACATGGTCATCAATAATACATTTTGCCTGAAGGTTTAAATAAGCACTGCTCTCAATTTCCTTCAAAATCATATTCCCTGCAGCACCTGCCCCGATGATCATGACATTTGTACTATTTCTTTTTCCTATAAGACTTGTTCGTTTACTATTTGCCAAACGCAATATGCGATACCCAAATCGAATACCGCTTGTCAATACAGTCAGTATAAACCAGAAAAGGATATAATAACTTCTTGGCATATTTTGCTCAAACGTATAACAGTAAATAAGCTGTGCAAGTGCTACACAAAATGTTGCCGCTACAATATTTACCAGTTCATTTGCACTCGCATATCTCCATACGCTTTTATAAAGCTTCCATATTACAAAAAATACTAGCGAAATAACAATATTAGGAAGCAAAATATTCACAAATCGCTTGTAATACTCTAATGGTATTTCTGAAAAGCTAAAATCAAATCGCATATACAACGCGAAAAAGGAAGCAATTAATACCGAAACGATATCCATTACTACCAGTGCAATTATTCGATTTATTGGAATATTTATAAAATTTTCACTATGTTTTTCCATTCTCATGAATAGTTCTCCGTATACATATCTTTCATGTATTGCAATAGTACGTCATCTATCTCAGATAACTACACTTCATACACCCACACTCTATAATAGCTCTGCGGTGTATCATATACTCCAAACAACTCAAGTCCTAATTCTTCTGCATTGCTTTCCTCAATCTCAGCTCCTGAAAAAAGATAATTACATCCCATTTCTTCCATCTTGTCTGTATTTAATTCCAGATTCTGATACTGAAAATCTGCATCTTTTTCAAAATAATAGAAGTTCTGTGACTCTTCTGTAAACAAGTAACATCTACTGCCCCATGTGTCATAGTACAACCTCATATTATCGCACTTTTCCAGTTCCTTTTCAATAATTTCGCGGAATTCATGCTTATAATCCAGCTTGTAATTATTGGAATACCCATCGATGCAGTAAAACCCAGAATGAAGAGCTACTGCCGGACACAGTCCAAGGCTGGCAACCTTATACTCACTTTGGGTCTTACCTGTTTTTTCCTGAATATCTTCCTTTATCAGTGTCATCACATCTTCTGCAAGATAATCATTCCAGCTTTTTAATCCCACATTGCAATGATTGTTGTACTGGCTTCGATTTAGTATCCAGTTGCTATTCTGGTAGATGTCCCAAGTTGTGGGTATAATCACTAATGTAATTAAGCAGCCTATCAATGTAGCTGGCAACTGTATATTGCCATTCTTCTTTCCACCACTTTGACATTCTATCGTATCGATTTTCGCGGTATCTATTTTATTTAATCCATGACATTTCCACACAAGTCCTGCTGCAAGACCTGTCATGGTATACCAAGTTGTTGGATATATCCAGTACACTCTGTATGCCGAAAAATAATGCAAAAATCCACTCACACTATTGCGGAAATCAACCACGATAGGCGACTGGCAAAAGCCATAAAATAAGGCAACACCTACATTTATAAAGAAAAGTACTACCAGCCAAATATATAGCTGTTTACATTCCGCTTTTAATTTTCTATAAAAAACACCATATCCTATTATAATAAGCAAAATCGGAATGATCAGTTTCTCATGATAAGTCGGTGCATGCTGTGCACTATGTAAAAACACATCCCATGCACTTGCAAATCCGGTTCCTGATACCACCATCTCTTCACGATGACTTATATAGGAACTTCCTACAAATAATTCCCAAAATAACGAAGCATTTGTTATCACATAAACCAGCAATAATGCCCCAAAACCACATAATACCAACTTATTTCTACATGCTACGTCATCTTTCTTTTCAGGCACTTGGTATTTATCGCTCCTGTGCCAATTAATAAGCATAAAAACAAGTACAAGTGCCACAAATCCCAGTACAACATATCCAAGCAACACCAGATTTGCTGCCAGTCCAAAATAAACAATGGAAAGAAACGCTCCCATAATATGTTTCTGTCGGTACAAGCACAAAAATGCCCAAAACACAAGCGGTCCGCCTACCAGCGACAGGCCATAAACCGGCTGATACGGCAAGAACATAAATAAACCGCCACAAATCAGTGCAATAATACTACTATCTGTAAGCTCTTTTACCAGTAAATACATACCTATAAAGGCAGTAGCTGCTACGAACATAAACTGTATCATAAATGCATGATAAGTAGAAAAAATACGATACAGCGGTACAAATATCCATGCGGATACTGTTACTCCGCCACGTGGTACACCACCCAGCATCTCCGGAAATACATCTACCTCCGAAAACATGTATTTTGCATTTAATACATACGTAAATAATGTTTCATCTAATTGGTCATTTGTCTCAATAACACAGTTTTTACCAAGCATAAAATAATAAGAAAAGAACACTACCATTAACGGAATGATTGCCCAAATCAGAGACCATCTGTCCATGCGGCAGATAAACCCATCTAATTTCTGCATATAAAGTTGTAATTTTTTTCTGCCTTTTTGTTCTTTCATTCCCGATTATCTCATCACTTCACAAATATCATCTGTCCTGCAATTAGCCGGTGACACATCTTTTCTTACTTTCTTCTTGTAAACAGAACAATCCTGCCTTTTCTTGGCTTATCGCTATCCCGTCTGTCATCAAATCCACCCAATGTGGCATCATCTAAGGATTTATCATTATCAATTCTTGCCGCATCCAACATTTCCGGTCTGGACGCAAAGTATTTCATGATAGTATTTCCTAACATCTGATGCAAGCAGTGCATCCCGTAAGCCGCATACAATACCATCAAAATATAATACGGCAGTACATATCTGCTCTTCGCTTCCCATATAATACTAAACAGGAAACCGCCTAATATGGTAATTGCCGGAAGACAGTCACACATACTGCGTTTTTTCAACAGTAATGCCAACATTGCAAACGTAAACAAACCATAGACAGCAAGCTGTGTAAAATTCATGAGTCTCTTTATAATACTGTTGATATTTCCGTCAAAAACATTTTCTACCAGTTCTGTATTGCTAATACGTTCATCAAAAGAATGATTCATCCAGAACGCTTCATAAGTAGGTTCATTCCATTGTGATTTCAGTTTATTCTTTATAAATTCTACTGCCGCAGGCTTATTGGCATTAAAGTGAAACAGTCTCACATTCAGATTTTCTTTTGCTATATCTGCTGCAAGCTCGGAGTCAAACTGTGCCTGCTGATATACTTCTTTTCCATAATTATTGTACCAGCCGGGTCCCGGCCATCCGTCCTGCATTCCCATTGCAACAAAGGTTATGGATGGTACACCTTTTCCTACTTCCATACCGGACCGCATTTCATACATCTTAGTAATGCCTGCCGGTACAAGCCAAACAGCTATTGCTGTTATGACTGCTACCAATGCAACCTTTTTAGCCTGCTTTCTTAATGCTGTAAATAACAAAACAATAACTTCTGCAATAATAGATATTAATGAATTTTTACGCAAAAGAACTGCTGCCACGGAAAAAAGTATCATCCATACTAAATTCCTGTTCGTAGTGCTTGAAGAATCTAAACCCTTGCAAAAATTCACTAATTGCCAAGATGCCAATAGCATCATTGCAATAGAACCAACTTCACCATATACATAGGGAACATATAATACTAAAATTGGCAAACATAACGTCATTAATATCAAATAGTATGTTTGACATTCTTCTTTTTCAAATAAGCTTTTTGTCAACTGATAACCTGCATAAATAAGCGCTACAAGAAATACCACATTCAAATACTGGAAGATACGGTAATTTCCTATTCCAAACACTCGGAAAATCAATTCCATGAAAAAGGTAATACTTAACTGGTGTGGATACATGCCAATATAGTTACTTGGCTTCATGCAATCATACACACCATTCACAAAATCTGCTGCCGCATTGCAGACATATGCCTGATCTCCATACGGCATACTCCCCGATACTTTTACCCATATTGCGGATATGAAAAACGTCAGTGCACATAAGGCATACAATACAATTTCTGTGCCTTTTAGCTTTCCCTGTACACGACGAAGCAGACTATAGACAAGTTTAGATATAATAATCAGCACCAAAAAGAGCACTACATTTTTCAAGCTCTTATCAAAATGTGCTTCCAAATATTCCTGTTCATAGCTTTTAAAGCTCTGCGTATATTTGAAGCTGTAAAATGAAAATACGAAAAAGCTTACTGCAAGAATTGCATAAACAAATTTCTGTCCCAGCATGTCCAGAACTGCTGCGAATTTGTTTTCTCCGTGTTTTACAGAACTTGCCGCCCCATCAGAAGAAGTCTCTGTGTCTTCTCTCATCTCTTCCTGCTTATCTTCTTCCAACATCACTTCTCGTGTTTCTACGGTTTCTGCATTTAATAATTCCTGCATTTCCATATTCAGTTGTTCTTCTCTCTGAGGAACTGCTGACATGAATGTTCTCCTATTCGTCTCTTGCGTTTTGATTGTCTGGCCCTATCTTATGCACATCTCTTCTTTCACCACTTTTTTAGCAGTCGATGTGCCTTTCTTGCTCCTTTAGGCATAATAGCAAGCACTATCAAATACAACTTCTGTTTTTTTGTAAGCTCTTTATTACTAATAATATTCCCTACATTGCTTCTTAAATAAGTTACAATATTTACATACTGTGTTTCACTCTTATTCATTCTGCTAATCGGAATGTGCAACAAATAATCCAGTCTTTGATAGTAGCCAAATCGAAGTGCTGTATTTTTCAAATCCGGATATTTCTTATCCACAATACCAAGCACCATTTCCGCATTATCTACGTTATCGCCATAAACTCTGGAAAATGCATCTTCATTGACAACTCTTGTATTACTGCCACTTTTATAAAAAACGTGATACATCCGTTTCGGAATACTTACAATTCCCGGAATTAGCGGGAGCATTTTTACAAGTACATGAAAATCTTCATTTAATTTCCCTTCCGGAAAAGTAAATCCATTGTCAAGAAATAAGCTCGCTCTCGTAAGCTTCGTACAGAAAGAACAATCACCTTTATGTAATAGCAGTTCACGCATAAATTCTTTCGATTCATAAACGGTTTCTTTTTCCGGTGGGATACAAATATCAGGAAGAATCTTTCCCTGTTCATCTATCTCTTCTCTTGCTCCCTGTGCAATCGGCATTCCCGAAGTTTGAATTGCCTGATACAGTTTTTCCATCATATCCGGTTCAATATAGTCATCACTGTCAATAAAGGAAAAGTACTGCCCCCTTGCTTCTCTCAGAGCCAGATTTCTGGCAGAAGAAGATCCTCCATTTGCTTTATGAAACACTCGGATTCGGGAATCTTTTAATACATATTTATTTACCAACTCAGACGTTCCATCGGTAGATCCGTCATCTATCATCAGTACTTCTATGTTCTGATATGTCTGTGCAAGAATAGAATCAATACATCTTCCCAAATATTCTTTTATATTATAAATCGGTACTATGACACTTATTAATTCGCTCATGAATCACTCTTCTATCCTATACTGTTTATTTTTTCTTTGTTCTTACGACTACGGATGATATTCTTTTTCAACGTCAGTCTTTGCAAAGATACCGATACATTTTTCTCTCTGCAATTATCTCTGCCTTACTACACGGTCCCTTCTCGCTAAATATTAAGTCTTGTCCTGCTAATAGTTTTTCTGCTATATCTACCAGACGATTGGCTGCATTTTCCGCATTCCATTGTGACAAAATGGTATCAACAGCAGCTCTACCCAGTTTTTCACACAAGCCCTGATCCATCAAAAGTTTCTCCGTCTGTTTTACCAAGTCAAACACATCTCCACTTTTGAAAATCAAACCATTTTTCTCATGTTGTATGAGATACGGTGTAGCTCCGATTGCATGACTTGCTACCACTGCACAGCCACTATTCATGGCTTCGTTTAATACTGCGCCCCAGCCTTCCTGATAATCACTGGTAAAAAGATAAATTTGTGTCTCTTCCATTTGCTCGCGGACCTCTTCCGGCGTCATATAACCAACAAGCTTCACGTAATCTTCTAATCTGTATTCCTTCAGAAGTCTCTGTATTTCCTGCAGCATATCGCCACCGCCAATCATGCGTAGCTCAAATTTATAGCCTTTCTCTTTCAAGTATTTCGCAAGCTCTATGGGCAGTTCCGGATGCTTCCAATCGATAAAGCGACCTGCCCAAAGTAGCGTCACTTTATCTTTTTGTTTTGCTACCTCTTGCTTTAGCAACATGGTTTTATCCATGTCAATCTGCCTTGTCTTTGGAAAATATCCCCATTTCAGCATTTTGTTGGGATAGGCTCTGACAATATGAAAATCCGAAGACACATACCCTCCTGCACACAAGAGATACACCTGTGCATTACGATACTTCGTATGGTCTTCATATTTCTTTTTAAGACCTCGTGGTGACACCGCTTTCCACTGGCCTGTTTTATATAAGCGTTCACTATAGCGGATTACCAGTTTTCCGGCTTTCAGTCTTGGCTGTATATAGCTTTCATCATCCGTTCCGCCGAACACCACCACATCACTATCCAAAATCAATTGCCTGCAAGTTTCAGGTTGCTCGTAATAGCAGCGCAAATAGGGAATTTCTTTCGTTTCATCTTGCCATCCCATCTGCAAGCGTTCCTGCTCAATAGGCTCCGTCTGGATAAAGCAATAGTCTTCGCCTAATTTCTTATACAATTCGTTGGACACCGGAATCTGGTGATGGTTTATATAATTTGATACAAAGGTGAGTTTCATACAATCATTCCTTCGGTTTCCCTTTATAATAATCATCGTCCTGCCATTGAAGTTCATTCGTGCAATACCAAATATAATCTTGCGTATCCGTTCCTAACTTCAATGTATTTTCCACAACAGGTCCTTTTGCTACCATAATAATCAGAATAAGCACACCCAAGCCCATTCCCATCTTTACAGGCATCGTATTCCACAGTCTGCGATACTCGGTTTTATCTCTCCATGCTACATTTGCAAGCTTACAAACTACTGCGCGATATCCTTCTACTATATAAGGTATCATCATAATATAATAAGACAGCACATAGTGGGTTTTCACTTCACCAATGAAGTGAAACAAGAAACCACCTAAAATGGCTACAATCAAATGTGCTTTTTTAAGCGTTAGTTCTTTGCGTTTCATCATAATAAACAGCATTAGACCAAAATAGTGAATACTTTGCAACACATTCAGCAATAAATACATTATTGTATTCATTACTCCGCCATTATAAAAAAAGTCTTTCAATACATACGGAAATCTATACTCGAAATCTCTTGTATTGACAGTGGTAAAAAACTGAAATGCCGGATCGGCCCATACGGAAGCAAGCTTTCTTGCAAAAAATCTACACGCATATGCCTTTTCCTGCGAAAACAGTTCAAATGATGCCCGAAAACTATCATATACTTCCTTCTTAATGATTTCCTGATTTGTACTTATGTCCTGATAAATATTCATCGGAAATGCATTAAACCATCCCGGTGCTATACTACTTTCCTGTAACCCCATTGCAAGCCACGCTATCATAGGAATACCATTTGTAGTATCTTCTCCTGTAATATAGTGCATAACAATAGGTATTCCCTTAATTTGCACCATGGTACAAAGCACAATAAACCCAATTCCCACAAGGGATTTCCAACTCTTTTCACGAATAAAATGTACCAATAGCATTAAGCTGATTACAATCGCAAATATTTGTGAATTACTTTTCCACATAATTGAGAAAAATAGCAAAACTCCTGCTATAAGTATATCTCTCCACTTTTGTGTTTGTTCAAACCGTATTTCAAAATAGATTGCCCATATTGCTAAACATACCGCCGAAATCATTCCGTACACATAAGTTACTAATGTCCATACCGGTATTATCATAAGCAGTGCAATATATGTAAGATACATGGTCTTTTTGCCAAAATACACACCCGCAATTTTACTAATACCTATATATGCAATAAACAACATAAACACGTTAAATATCTGGAATGCAATTAATGCTCCGTCACCAAATGCCCATACAAATGGGCACATCATTAATACCATGCCATTTTGGTACGGTAGCATTGAAAAATACTCTTTATATGTCCACTGCGTATAATCTCCTTGCAATAATTGATGTGCTGAATTGTATATCATTGCCTGGTCATGAATGGGAGCCAAATCCATATACACAATGAATATTATCAGACCCGTTCCAAGTGCAATAGTCAATAGTATTCCAATTGTTTTCAGAATTCCGATGTCCTGGTTTTCTCTCTCTGCTTCGGATAGCTCCAATTGCTTTCTTAATTTTAACTTCTGCATAAAAGAAAGAAAAACACATAAGGCAACCAAACCGATACACATTAATATGGTTACTTCACCAAGGTAATACACATGTTCATCCGTATAGGCCATGAAGCAGGTCGTAAAAATGCTGAGCAAAAATAAATATAAGGAAATTGCACAAAACAATCCATATACGATTACTGTTGCTATTTGTAATGTAAGTTTCTGAAGATGTTTTATCATATTAATCCTTTAATATCCTTCTATTCTTCTTGTTTATAATATAACTCTCCAAACCGAAAATCATTGCTCTTCCAGTACGTGGAGTTTTGTATAAAATAAATCCATTCGCCGGTATCCGACTGCATTCTAATCATGGACTGTATCGCATTTCCATTCCATACTGTGCATATCAATACAACCGCAATACCTATTCCTAATACTCTGGCCGTAACAGACTTGTATACTTGGGCAAATCTCGCATTTTTGGGCATGTTCAACAGTTCTTTTATATGCATAACTACTTCTACAAATCCACTCGCTGCATATGGTAATAGCAAAACATAGTAAGGAATACTATACTGACATTTTCCTTCCCAGAACAAATGAAAAAGGAAACCTCCTAAAAAGGTCGTTAATAATACGATTTGTTCCAGGGTTATTTTTTTACGTTTCAGCAACAAGTGCACTAATACAAGTGCATATACCATACTTTGAAATACATCTAACACAAGCAGTAATACCGTATTCATAATACCGCCACCGTAAAAGATATCTTTCATCCAATATGGCAACGTTCCATTTACATTCATCTTTCCAATAGTGGAAAAGCCTTCCAAATCAGGTGAACTCCACATAGATGCAATTTTTCTTCCAAAGAAACTAATCGCGTAATCTTTGTTATCTGCAAATAACTTCAGCGTTTCCTGTATACTTGCAACCGACCTCTGCTGTACTGCTGCTATATTATACTGACACTCTTCATAAGCTAACACCGTAAATCTGTTATACCACCCGGGAGCAATATTACTTTCTTTTAATCCCATAGCAACCCACGCAATCATGGGGATGCCATTTCCTGTATCTGCTCCTGTCAGGATATGCATTACGTAGGGGATAAGCTTTATCTCCAGCACTACCGCCACCACAACAAGTATCAGACCTACTATGGACTTCCACGTTTTATTTTTTATACCGTGAAGCAAAAGCATAATGCCTACTGCAATGGCAAAAATCTCATAATTGCTTTTGTACATAACAGCTATAAACAAACATATAGCGCAGAAAAGAAGATGCTTCCATCTTCCGGTCTTCTCATAACGATGTTCAAAGCACATTGCCAATACACTAAATGACAATCCGGGTACCGTTCCGTATACGTATGTCACATAGGACCACATAGGAATAAACATCAGCAAGATGACATACGTGATTTTGGAAACATGTTCTCCAAAAAACTCTTTAGCAAGATAGCACAGCCCCAAAATTGCTACATACCACAGTATCAGATTGTACACCTGAATTCCCAGATAGGCTTTTTCTCCCAAAAGCACCCAAAAGGGAACTTCTAAAAGAACCAGACCATTTTGGAATGGGAACGTATATAAGTATCCTCCTTGCTGCCATTCTGAAAAGTCCCCTCTTAGAAGACTTCCTGCAGCATCGTACACACTTCCCGGATCATATTGAGGTCTAAGACTAATTGTAAATATCAGCAACAGTAATACTACAAACCAAAGCAATGTTCCCACATGATATGCTGTATTCCCATAGGGTTTTGAAACGGGCGTAGTACTGTCCGAAATGTTTCTTTTTGCTTTTTCCCATCTTAGTTCCGCAAACGCACACAGAAGCAAAAAGACTGCAATTCCAAACACCATTAGAATCCCAAAATCTTTCACATAGAAAATATGCTCATCTATATAGCACATAACACATGTATTAAAAATGCTGACCATAAAGAGGTACGAAATAATAATCGCAAACAAACCATATGAAATTATTTTTGCGGTAGATAATACTACTTTTTGTGTTCTCTGCATTTTCTTGTCTCTTTTATTCTTTACTGGTTGTCATCTCTCCATATATTTCCAGCAATCTCTGATAATTCTTTTCTGCATCATGGGTATCCCTTGCATGGGCACGCGCATTATCGCAGAACTGCTCTATTCTCGCAGTGTTATTTCTATCAAACACATAGCAGATTGCCTCTGCCAATGCTTCCACATTTCCGGCCTCATAAAGGATTCCATCTGCCGGATAGTCTGCCTGTGCCAGGTGCTCTGCATCTTGACCGTAAAAGATGCTGGAAATTCCACCCACATCCGCACATACGGCAGGTGTCCCAAGAATCATGGCTTCTCCCACGGAATTCGGCGAATTCTCAATCGAAGACGGACATACAAATACATGACAGTTTAAATACTGCTCTTTCATCTGTTCTGCATTTAAACGTCCCAAAAAGTGCACTTTGTCCATGCATCCATTCTCCTGCATCAGCTTCAAGATATATTTTCCATAAGACTCCAGCTTTAGCTGTCCTTTCAGCCCATTCACGCCGGACTCTGCGGCCGTCTTGATAATGCTGTTGCCTGCTACAAAGATTTCTGTATCAGGATACTGCTCCAATATCCTCGGCATCGCTCTAAGCACATAATGTAAGCCTTTAATCGGATAATCTCCCTGGCTTAAGAAAATCGTATGTTTCTTGCAATCTGACTTGTTCCATTTTCCTTTATAGAAGTTAGAACGAAGTGTTTCATTCATAAAATGATACGTTGCAATCGGATTCCACTGGCTTGTATATTTCTTGTCCCAGGATGTTCTTCCTGTGATATGATTTGCCATCTTGATAGCTTGTTCTTCATACGTGCCTCGCAGGACAAATTTCTGTTGCTGCTTGCGGAGATTGTCTTTTTTCACTGCATCACGGAAGGTCGTACGATTCCATACCTTGTCCGGCAAATCTGCTTTAAAATGCTCTGCATACACCTTACAAAGTCCCTGAATGCCGATAAGTGTTCTCTCAGGTCTATTAAAAGCTTTTGTCATCGCCAGTGCATGTGGATATTCTGTTCCGAATATATGCACCACATCCGGTTTAAAGTCTTTTATAATCTCTTGAAAGCGTACTTCCATTCCTTCGTCATAGACTTCTGCTGCTTGTATATTTTCATAAAATCCGTAGGCTGAGATTTTCTTCCCCGCAAGTTTTCCTTTTTTATCGGAAAAACGGATAACCTGATGGAAATTCTTAAGGTTATCGCCTACAGGAAAGCATACTCCAAGCCGGATTTCTTCAGACTCTGCCAATATTTTATTACTTAAACCCGTCAGCCAGCCTTCTTTATTGCTGGACTGCATGTGTAAATGCTCCGCGATTACCGGAAGCATGATATTACACAGCCACAACACTCTCATAGCTATCCCTCAGCATTCCACTATTTATTGCGATAAATCATTTCTTTTAATCTATGATAGATTCCTGATAAAGCCGTAGACTCTGCAATCCATCTTCTTAATGGTGCAAGCGTCAAAAACATAATTGTTTTATATTTTGCGATTTCTGATTTTTTCATATACCGCTTAATGATTAATTCATGTTCCCTTTTATCCAATGACTGATTTTCTTTGGATTCTGAAATGCCACCGCCTTCATAGTCCGAAATCACGGTATCCATATAATAAAATTCTGCTTCTTTTTCATAAAAAGCCCATAGGAAATGATCATAATCCGCTCTGATTTTTAAACTGTCGTCATATTTCTTTTCTTGAATTAAGTTCTTACTATAAAAGCAGGATTGGTGACATGGTATATTCCGATAGCAGGTAAAGCCTGTGATCTTCGGTGCAGAATGAACCATTACTCCCGTACGGCTACAAAAAGTATTCCCATAGAAAATGGCACCCTTTCCTAAGAAAGTCTTTGAATTCTCCGCATTGTCTATATACTTCGTCACACGTTCCAATACTTCTTTATCAAAGAAGACATCTCCGCAGTTTAAATATAGGATATAATCACCCTGTACATACTCTGCCGCCTGATTCATGGCATCATATACGCTTTTATCCTTTTGGCAAATCACCAGAATCTTTTCTGTCGCCAATGCTTCTCCCAGCCGTGAATCTTCTTCCAAAAGTCCAAGAGAACCATCTTTTGACACGCCGTCCTTGATAATAACCTGATAATCCGTAAAGGTCTGGTCCAATATACTGTTCATTGTTTTAACAAGCTTATCCCCCGGATTATAGCTTGCTGTAATAATAGAAAATTTCATCTATACTCTGTCTCCTACTGGAATATCCAGTTTCTATATGGAAGAATCCTTATATCTGTGCTATAACAACTTCTCAAAAACAACGCAAAATATGCAAGAAAAGCAAGGCCTATCACTATCGTCCAAAAACACTGTTGTTTCTTATTTTCTATCTTTACTAAGATCCCCGGAATCAAAAAAACATTTGTAATGTTCAGATAATATCCGATTCTGGAAATCTCAGGGATAAAACTTGCAAACACATACAATACAAGCGCTCCCAGATTGCAGTAAAAATAAAAGCTGTTTTTCTTATCATCTTTTATGGCACTCTTGAAATACAACAACGAAAAAACAAGCACTGCCGCACATCTCGCCACATTAGTAAGAGAAGTCTCTCCCGTATCAAACATGGAGCCTTCATAAAATGGATAAAAGAAAAATATAATTTTTCTATACAGGTCTTGAAACAAAATCAGACTCGCACATCCAAGCGCAAGTAAAATCATATGCCACTTTTTCCAATTTCTTGATGCAAGAAAATAAAGCGGTATGACTACAAGTACAGACTTATGAAAACACGCCGCCAGTCCTATCCATAAAACAAACTTTAGCCACTCATCCGATAACACGTACTTTACAGAAAACATTGCTATTGATAAAACCAAATAGTATCTTACTGAATTCAGACTTGAAAAATAGTATCCTGCAGTCAGCAGCAAATACAAGCTATAGCAAAACTGCTCACTCTGGTCATAAAGCCCTCTTACAAAAAACAGTACTGTAAAGAAAGAAAAGAACCCAAATATCGGCAAATACTGGTCAAAATCCAGCATGGACTGCAAAAACTTAACTACCAGCACAAACCCCGGCTCGAATGATACATGTCTGTTCTGCTGAATCAAAAGGAAATCACTTCTGTATACCCAATAGTCATTCCCCACCGCAATACGGCACGCAGATACCGCGAACATTAAAAAGAAAATACTGCTTACAAGAACTGCATTAAAAAACTGCTGTCTACTATGAAGTTTTCCTGTATTCTCTGCCATTGACAGTCTTGCTGCCGGAAGATTCACAAAAAATGCAAGTCCCACTGTCACAACCGTCAAAATCAGATAAATAAAAATACTGTAATCCATAATTATTGCTATTCACTTATTCATCTTTGTGTTACATATATGTTTTCACGATTATTTTGTACCCTTTACACTTTGGATACCCTTACGCATCTGCTCGTATGCCTGCTTTACAGACAAGTCTCCACATAATGCTTTTTTATGTGCTAACAGAAAACGTAATGCCCACGACTTTGCCAAGCTACCATACAAATAATGATAGAGTACGCCTCTGTCAAAGAAAAACTTCTCGGTGTAGCCTTTAAACCATGTAGAATCGCCTGCAGATTCTTTTCCAATCGTAACCGGTGATGCATACACCTGATAGCCTTTATCCATAAACTGTTTCAAAAACAAACTGTCTTCACCGGCGCTGTACTTTGCACCGCCACCAAACAGCAAAGAAAACGTCACACCCGATTCCAACATCTTTTCACGTCTGATTGCAAAACTTACCGCACCGTAACGTCCACAGTTATACCAGTGGACCTTTTTCCACGCTTCATTATGATAAGTCTGTCTCGCCTCTGCCACTTCTATATTAAACAAAATCATATCCGCTTCCGGATGCGACTCAAATTCCTTCCGTATCGCCTGCTCATAACCGGATTCATACACAATATCCTGGTCCGAAAACAAACAAATCTCGCCCTTGGCACGCATAAGTGCTGTATTCCTGCTAAGTCCGACTCCGCGCTCAGCCATGTGGAACACCCGTACTGTCCTGCCTCTATGCTCCAACATACTGATTTCATACTTGTCACACTGATTTACTAAAATAGCATCACTCTCAATATTCATTTGTTCCATGAGTAATTCCGGGTTTTGATTTACTCCGGCAATTAATACCTCTACCGAATGTGACATATTATTTCCCTTCATATCTCTTTATAAGTGTTTCGTCTGCGTCCCATAACAACGCTGCTTTTACATCTATATCACACTTTTTACAGATGGATAATGTTTTTTCAATCGCTTTTCCATTATGATTTCCGGCTTTTACAACAAGAATCATCTGGTTTATATTGCTGTTTTCTATGTCAGAACGCTTACACTCTACGTCTTTTAATAATCCATCTACAGAAACTGCTTTTAATGTACATCCTGTTTTTTCAGCCACTGCTTGTATCACTTTTTCAGCATCCACACCTTCGTCCATCACTAAAAGACTACTGTTCTCCGGACAAAGCTTTTTAAATAATGGCGGCATTTCTTTGCTGTTTACCGTGCCAAGCATTGGCAAGTGGTATCTGCGTTCAAACATAATCGGTACATATACCGAATCATCTAAAACAAAAGAACATAGCATCCATAATAAGACAACAAATACAAATATTACCGTCCCCAGCATACAAGCCCTAAAGGTTCTTACATCAGCCTTAACAAGCTCTGCTTCTGTCGGTTGCTGCAGAATGCGCACTCCTGCAATCTCCTTCTGTTCCTGTCCAAAATCATCCATTGCCAAAAGAAGTGCATCATTAATCTTCATGGTAAGGTCCGGATTATTTGTCGTAACCGTAGTTGTCACAATTCTTGTATCTGACAACATCGTAGCATACAGACTTTCTCGAAGCATGTCCTTTGTAACGGACCAATTTTTGCCCTCACTATCCACAAACACAACAACTGATGCCGCTTCCGTGTTTTCCTCTGTCTGTAAATAACCAAGTATCTTATCCGTAAAAACATCATCACCGATAAGCTGTGTCCATGTGGTCTGGTTAAAATAAGTATGCTGCTCTCCGTTTTCCAGCAGAGCATAATCCATATAAAAATCCGTAATGGCCTGATATTCCTTTGCCGGTCCGAAGGTTACCTTTCTCAGATAGTATGGTCCGCCAATAAGAAGTGCACCTAAGACTGCTGCCAGTACGACAATCCATATTTTTTTCACAAAGCGCAATACCAATAACTTCATATCGATTGGTTCACTACCGTAATTACATTCCCACATAATCTCTGTCCTTACTTATTTTGCAAGTCATCTGCTGTTTCCTGTTTTGCAAGCTTTTGAAGCTCCTGTTTTGCAAGTACTTCTGCCTCATGCTTTGCACGTTCAGCATGTTCACGTTCTACACGTTCTCTTGCCTCTCTGTCCAAACGGTTTTTCTTTTCTATCCATTCCGCATTAGATTGCTTCATTGCTGTAATCTGCGAATTTTCAACACCCTCTGTACTATCCGGTGTCAATAAAATCTTTAACGTCAGAAGCATCAGTTTAATATCCATCCAAAGAGAATAATTTTCGATATAGTACAAATCCAGTTTCAGCTTATCATACGGCGTTGTATTGTACTTTCCGTATACCTGTGCATACCCTGCAAGTCCGGCTTTTACCTTCGTTCTAAACTGAAACTCCGGCATAATCTCTTCATACTGCTTAATAATTTCAGGTCTTTCCGGTCTTGGTCCGATAAAGGACATGTCTCCTTTTAAGATATTAAAAAGCTGTGGAAGCTCGTCCAGTCTGCACTTTCTGATAAACTTTCCGATAGGTGTCACACGACTGTCATTTTTAGAAGAAAGTCTGGCAACCCCATCCTTTTCCGCATCAACAGACATACTGCGGAATTTCATAATCTTAAATTCTCTGCCGCCCGTTGTACAACGAATCTGTTTATACAACATCGGCCCCCCGTCATACGCTTTTACCATAATGGCGGTAATCAACATAAACGGAGAACTGATTACGATTAATATCAGAGAACAAACAATATCAATAAGACGTTTGAAAAATCTCTGCTCGATTGTCAGATGGTATTCTCTTGTCAGCAGAATCGGTGTGTCGAATAAGTTGAGCTGATCCGCTCCCTTTAAGATTACATCCGTAATCTTAGGCATGATATATACACGAATCGATTTTCCGTAGCAATATTTCAAAATCTTATTACGCACATCACTTGGGATATCCCAAATTACGACTGCATCATATCTTTCCAGGATTTCCGCAAAAATTGCATCATATCCCGCACGATAACTCATACATTTGCAAATCTCATACTTATCTCTTCTCGTATTAAACTTTGCAATAATATCATCATATGGTCTGTCGCCATGAATCAGAAGCATTTGTCTTGCCGAGAAAATGCATCGATACACAAAGCTTGCCACAAAGCTCCATAAAATAATGATTATCGCATCTACAATCGTAATACTGATAAAATACTTCGGATTTGCGAGCCGCATCATCATCAGCGAATTTTGGAAATACGTAATTACATTTACCATTACAGCAGCAAACAATTGCGAAAAAATAATTTCCGAATTGCGGTAATAGCCGATTTTCATACCACCATACATGCGTGCAAACGCAAAAACCAGCGCTGCATATATGAGAATAACTAATATGTGTCCTTTATTCCAAAACTGAAGTACTACTTCATATGACAAATAGTAATACCACAAATAACGGTATACCATTACCTGTGCAATCAGGCATACTGCCGATAATGATAACTGTACTATTCGTTTAAATGATTCTTTTTCCTGCATAATATTCCTCGTATCTCTCTGTAAACTGATTAATAACTCTACTTTTACAGATTATTCTTTTCTCTAAAAAGTTCGTGCGTATGCTACGCCCTTCGTTTTACTCATTCCCAAACACGTTATCATAATCAAACGATGTATAGAAGTCATGGATTTTCGCATAATACTGTTCGTAATTATCCTTTGTTATCCTATGTTCATCGGCTTTCATCCATCTCAAGATTTGAGAATTGATATGCTCTCCATAATGTACATCATCAGAATAATTGTCCAAATCACATATCAGCTCTATCTCATCCCAAAATGAAAACAATCGAATATTTTCGCATTGTAGTATCAGTTCTACGGCTTCCTTTTCTGCCTGCAAATAAAACTCGGTTTCTCCTGCTTGATTTTTGATATCCCACCAACAAATACTATACGGTGGAATAAAATAGTAAAATGTCGTATCCGGATTTTCCTCAGCAAGCGTTACTACATTTTGAATAATATTCTCTTGTAGCATTTCAGAATATAATTCCGAAAATTCTCGTTTGCCATCTGACTTTTCGCCGCGCACATAATTATCCCAGACTTTTTTCCCATCTGCTGGACGTTCTCGATACCAGCTTGCATAATCATCAAAGCTTGTACTTTCTTCCGCAGTGCAATGATATGCAATTCCTTCTAATGTATATTTATAAAATATTTCCTTGTTAAAAACGTATTCTCCATCATTAAAGATATTTTTATCATACAAGTATTCCGGACAGCCTTCATAATTTACCTGGTCCTTACCATTTACAAGCATTGTTGCATCCAATGCTCTAACGATACATTTTATATCCGGATTCGCCTCTAAGGCTCTTCGTAAATGCGAATCAACTTCCTTTAAGGTTCCACCTGCAAAAGTTGTCTTCACCGATTTCACATCAAACAACTCATCCATCTCTGTTGCCTTGAAATTTTGAGTCATAGAAGACCCTGTAATAATTGCATCATATTCAAAATGCTTTACAATTCCATCATTCTGATATCTCTCTTCTTTCAACTCATATTTCTGCCATTCAAATGGTTTATGGTAGTGAAAGAAAGGATCCAAAACAATTGTTGGCAATGCAAAAATGAACAAGCCACTCAAAAGAATAGTAAAAACGATAATATTATATTTTTTGCTATTCATATTTTCACCTTATCTTATGTGTAATTTACATTAAAAATTGAAATACAAAAATGTGGATACCCCTGCAAAAGAAATAATGGACCAAATCAATAGTACCGGCGTTATGACTGCTTTTCTTAGCGTCGGCACAAATGCCTTTTCATGTGGATTCGCTGTACCTACGCACAATATCAAGCATCCCATTAACAACAGTACCATACACCATTGCGGAAAACTGGGGAACATCTCTGATAAACCGGTCGCTTCCTCCAACCATAGTACTTCTTTCAACATATAACACCTTGCCAACTCTACATTGACTTTCAATGATTCAAATTTCAAAACTCTTTTTAGCAGATTCGCTGCCTGGTGCACGTTATCTGCTCTAAACAAAAGCCATGTGAAATTCACAAACATAAATGTTCCCAACCATCGTAATCCAAACCATAATCTATTCCAATACTTTTCGATCATCCGGTTCATGACATTTCCAATTCCGTGTAAAAGCCCCCACAGAATAAACGTCCAATTCGCCCCATGCCAAATACCACTAATCAAAAACACCACTAATATATTTCCATATGTCCTATAAACACTTTTTCTGCTTCCACCCAACGGAAAATATACATACTTTCGCAAAAAACGAGTTAACGTAATATGCCAACGTTTCCAGAAATCAATAATAGACGTTGCTTTGTACGGCGACCAAAAATTAATTGGTAAATCAATCCGGAACATTTTTCCTATACCAATAGCCATATCGCTATATCCACTAAAATCAAAGTAAATCTGGAAAGTATAAGAAAGCATTACTATCAATATCTCTGCCGATGTTAAATAATCTAATTGGTTCCATGCATATCCAACAGCATTTCCCAATGTATCCGCAATTAATACCTTTTTAAACAAGCCTATCGAAAATACATATACCCCTGCCGCAAAGCTCTCATGGTCAAATACCTTTTTAGTAATATCTTTAAATTGCGAAATAATTTCCTCATGTAAAACAATCGGCCCCGCTACAAGCTGCGGAAAAAAAGAAACAAATGTTGCATATTCTAAAAATGTATAATTCTCAGTTTCTCCTCTATACGAATCCACCAGATAGGATATTTGTTGAAATGTATAAAAGCTGATTCCAAGCGGTAATATCAAATTAAGATAATTAAATTGTGTTCCCGTCCATTGATTTAGGTTTTTGGCAAAAAAATCATAATACTTGAAAGTAAAAATACTTACTATATTTAAGCCGATACCAACTGCTAAGCACATCTTTTTCCACTTGCATATACGCATTATTCTAGATATACACCAGTTTAATAAAATACTAATCAATAATACGAATACATACTTGACATTATTGTAGGCATAAAAGAACACCGAAGCGATTAGCAAAATAAAGAGTGAAAATTTATACAATTGATATCTGTTCAACAAATAATATAGTATTAGCACCACTGGTAAAAACAGCAAAACAAATATATATGAATTAAATAACATTTCTCCACCTTACACCCTTCGTTGTACTGCCCGAAATGCCCATAACACAAAATAATAGCAACTTTCCGGCACAGATAGTTTTGCTGCTTTTCTGTACAAATTCCAGATACGGCGAAGCGCCTCTATTTTATTAGAGGAAAGCGATTTCCCGGCACGTCTGTAAAGTACAAGGTTTTCATCCAGTCCATAAGCAAGCTCACCGGTCTTTAATATCTGCCACCAGGTTGCCGTATCTTCGCTCTTAATATAAGGCATAACCATTAATGTCTTATCTATCTTCTCGGTATCCAGCATAACTGTGGATGTAAAAATTGTCGTATTACCAAGTGCCTGCTTTAAATTAAGTGTTTCCGGAACTTTTACCACTTTTCCCGTTCCCTTACAATTTTCATCAGCAAATTCATATCCTGTAAACACAAATCCTGCCTGCTTGTCTAACAGGAACTGCACTTCTTTTTCCAATTTCTCAGGCATCCAATAATCATCTGCATCTAAATACGTGATAAAACGTCCATTCGCAAGCTCAAGCCCTTTATTCCGTGCTCCTGCCGCACCGCCATCTCCATCCTGCCTTACAATATGGATACGCGTATCCGCCAGACTTTCTACGACATCTGTCATCACCTGCAGCGTATTGTCTGTGGAACTATCCTCGACAAGCCAAAGTTCCCAATTCATATACGTCTGCTTCCTGACACAGTCAATTGTCTGCTCTATGAATTTTTCTGCATTGTACACCGGTACAATAATACTGACTAATTCGTTCACAATTATCCATCCTTTTCAAAATGTGCACAAAAATACAACTTATATAATACCATAAAATATGCCTTCCGTCATCTCTTGTACTCATTTTTATACTATATATTCACTTGCTTTTTAGAAAAGATAAAGAGACGTACTTCTACGTCTCTTGTTGTCCAACATTATTGCAAAAAATCATTTCGTTCTATATATAATTAGAATTTTTTTATATATGTTTTCGAGAATGTACTCCAACAGTATTGACCCTCCAATCATTCCTCCAAAAAAAACAATTCGTCTAATCCAAACATTTTCTATAATAATCCCTGTAGTTATGGATATATTGGGGAATATCACATCAATAAACAGCCTGTGATACAAAAAAATATACAATGAATGCTTTCCCAAAAAAGCCATCACATCCATCGCTCGTTCCAAAATTCTGTTTGGATAATGAAAAATTAACATTTGAACAAAATAAATCGTTGCTGCCACTAATAGCGCATATACTCCGGAACTTATGCTTGGCGGATTAAACCCACCACCATACGGAAGTTTTGAGTCTATTTGAAATTCATTATTCGCTATAAATATCCACCACCCAATAGTAAGGACACATATCAATACCGAAAAGACTCCCGCTGAAATTGCATTAATATTAATTTTGTAATAATATTTGCCGAACCACATTCCAATATATAAAAGTATCAAATATGTCCCTCCGAAAAGTTTGCCACCTCCACCATACACTCCTAAAATATTCGAACAGTTGGTCGTCCAACACGCTACCCATAGTACTACTATTAACCCCAAGATTTCATATACCAATCCCAACCTTTTCCCTCTTGTGTTTTCTAATATATAGAATATTACCGGAGAAACTAAGAGCATTTGGATATATAACAGAACATAATAAAATGGTGCACTCATATTGAATCTTACAATATGATTAAGTAGTACTTCAAAATCAAACATTTTATAAATTGCAACACCATAAATAATAGTAGCCACAATATATGGTCTTAATATTCTCAAACAACTCTTCTGCATTTTTTTCAACACTGCATCGCTATCCTTAGCATATGACCACATAGTGGTAATCCCCATAATAACTATAAAGAGACCGACACTATAGTAAGAAAAATAATCCACATAATGATTTGTATACAATATGTCATTGGTATGATTAATCAGCACTGCTATAATAGCCATGAATTTTGCTGCATCTATCCATTTGATTCTTTCACTTGTCTGTATCATATTGTTCTCCATTGAAAATCATCCCCCACCGAATCACAAGCTTGTTGATTCATAGCTTTTCGCCTTTGCCTCAACAATATTTTACGAAGAAATGTATACTATTTCAAGAAAAACAATCATATTGCCCAAAGATCACTATAAAAACTTTGTCGATATTGCGCGATGGAAAACTCTTTTCAAAACACGACAAATAATATATTATAATGCTTGTAGGTCGAAACAATTCACGGTTATCTTACAAAATGAGATTTCCAAGTTTCGCCAGCGAATATCAAAACTTCATAAAAAACACATCAGAGAGGGGAATTTTAACGATGGACATTCAGAAAATGAACGACGTAGATTTAGAAAAATACGTCACAAAGATCATGCTGGACATGGGTGTACCAGCACACTTGAAAGGATATCACTATTTACGTTCAGCGATTATTCTTTCAGGAAAAGACATGGAAGTAGTCAGCAGTGTCACAAAGTTGTTATATCCAACAGTTGCCAAAAGCTACAAAACTACTTCTCAGAAGGTAGAACGTGCTATCCGCAACGCAATTGAAGTATCTTGGTCACGAGGCAATATTGATACCTTTGAAGAATTGTTTGGTTATTCTGTAGCCTGTGGAAAAGGCCGACCGACAAATAGTGAATATATCGCACGCATCGCTGACAAAGTCAGACTGGATATAAAAGAGATGTAGCATGCCTAGCCGGCATTACATATAAGGCATACTACAGTTAATTGTAAAAAAGGGGCAAAAGGGGAAGAACACCGTGAAATCTAAACATTTGATTTCACGATGTTCTTTTGCTATTCGTATTTCAATGCTTTATCCAGATATCGCATTCTTTCATTTAAAAAATTCTGAATAGATATTGCTTTCTTATCTATACTCTGTTCTTCTCCCCATAATATTTCATTCCATTTAGAAGAAGCCGCATAACGTTCTGCATATACATGGATATAACTTAAGTCCTCACCATTATCTCCTGTTTCCTCTGACAATAATTTATTTACTGCCGGTTTAAATAGCTCGGTATAATTTTCCCAAATTGCTTTTTTCATATCAGGATGTGAATACGCCGCTGCCCAAATCCCTTTAGATTGTTTTGCATTTGTATTCTCGCCTTCTACTAAAAGCATATTGGCAAATGATGCTAGCGCATATGAATGCTCCACATCCCACGGATAAAGCATATGAAGTTTTCCATCACCTCTGCTATCACTATCTTTGTACAAATAAACACTACTATTTGAACTATACTCACAATTCAGTTCCATAAACGTTATCCATTTTGCCATAGAATCTATATCGACATATCCTCCATAATATATACCATTCTCATCATATCCGTTCGAACTAAAAATTGCTTTTTCAAAAGAATTTAATAAGGCTGTAGAATATTCCAATTGACGTTCATTTATAACAATAGGGTCTTTCATAACATATGTCATTCCGGATTCCGTTTGAAATGAGCATAACTCTCCCGCATAATCTTCATTGTCTATTTCATATATATATCCGCCTGTAATATCACGATTTGCATCCGCAATATTAACACGGTTATAACCAATCGACATTTTTTCTGCCAATACAAACATGCCCTGGTACCGTCCATCCACGTATAAATTCACCAAGCGATATTCCGGTGCATATTCTAATTCCATTTCTTTTGCAAGATCTGCTACTATCTTATAAGTCAAAAGAGACGCATCTCTATAACCTGCCAAAAGTGCATATTCCTTGTCTGCACCCATCTCCAGCAAATCTGCAATTTCCATCAAATCTATAGAAAAGCTCTTTTTCCATTCTTTCCAAGAATCATTACCACGACCATGAATATTTTCAATTGCACCTGCATAATCTACATATCCTTTTTCATCCAGCACTTTTATGTTTGCACTATATACAATATTTTCTTTTGCTTTTTGTAAATACTCTATTCCTTCTGCTTTCTCCGTATTAATAAGGACAGATGGTGTGTTTTTTGTATAGCAAATTTTCACATGATAACTTGCATTTTCCAACGGTATTTCCTGTTCATGCCCTCCTTCCAAATTTTCGATAACATACCCCTGTTCTCTATCTTCCGGTACATACAACGTACACGTTCCAGTAGTATTATCAATTGGTACAACAAAATAATAACAGTTATTTTTATGAAACGGATATAGTTTTTCTTTATTTCCAAAATCGTTTATTGTTAAATACATTTTTGAAGATACAACTGTACTTTTTTCATCAAGTTTTCCTCCGTCTTTCCACTTACACATTGGTCTATTTTTGCATTGTATTGATAATTCTGTCAATTTATCATTATAAACATCCCTATCCGCTTCATCTAGCAACAATTCTGTTATATCATGTGTAAATTCCGCATTTTCAGAACATGTATACCCATCAATTAGGCAATTGTCTATTTCTGCAAAATACTGCCCACCAATAATTTCTGTATATGGTGCATTAATTTCAACATTTCTGGCCACACAATTATATATTCCGGCAAATTTCGTTTTTGCAATACTGCAAAATGCTCCACATGCTGATCCCTCAATATAGCTATCTTCAATAGTCAAATTACAAATCATGCCATCTAAAATTCCAAACAAACCATTATTAACACTTCCACATTCAGGTGTAATTCGTAAATTTCTTATAGTATGTCCCTGACCATCAAATATTCCTTTGAAACAGAAATCTCCATCGTAATTCCCTATTGGCACAAACCCTTTTACTCCATTCATATCAAGGTCATTTTGCAATACTACAACCACATCCTCATATTCGTTTCCGGCATTCACATTTACCGCAAACATTAGCAATTCCTCTACTGTAGAGATATCAAAAGTCGCCTGTGCTTCTGTTTCGCGAGCCTTTTCATCGCTCTTTTTGCAAAAAACAATAATTGCTACCATTCCACATACCATCAACAATATTAACAATATTTTATCAACATGTACTTTTGAGTTCTTTTTTCTGTTCATTCCTTTATCCTATGCCCTATTTGTATTTAAATAGCTTTATCCAAACTTATTCAATGCTTCTTCTAATACACCACATAATCCTCATCATAATACTGAATAAAGTAATCATTTTGCAGTATATCCATATTATCTTTAAACAATTTGTCATGAGATTGTTCCAGCCAATCCGCCCTCAGCTTGGCCTTCTCTTTCAAAGAGAACACCAAATACTCCGCTTCCGTTATCATTTCTTCCTCAGCCAAATACCTCTCTGTATTAAAATCAACCATATTTTGTGGTACAAAGCAAAGGCCTATGGCATAGCATAAGAGACACACTGCAAATATTCTCTTATACTCCATTTGACTTAACAAAATTAACACAAACAATACCGCTATTCCCACGCCTCTGTAAAAGGTAAAGGCTTCCAAGGAATACACGGTAATATACATAACCGTAAATAACGCCACAGTATATGCACTAATCAATAAAATCTGATTGTCCTTCGTCCATAATATAATTCCATCCGGCGCACTTGCATTTTGTCCCGCTTCTTGTTTATAGTTCTTTCTACATACTTTATAGCATTTTAATCCTAGCATCATCAAACAGCATTTTATACAGCATCGCTGCCAAAAGCATTGCCAGACCATAGCGAAGCACTTCTGACATAATCGTATTCATATATAACCAAAGATGTCCGGATAAAAGTTCTATCAGATACAAATAGTGAATATATCGCACGCATCGCTGACAAAGTCAGACTGGATATAAAAGAGATGTAGAATGCCTAGCCGGCATTACATATAAGGCATACTACAGTTAATTGTAAAAAAGGGGCAAAAGGGGAAGAACACCGTGAAACTAAATTTTATAATTGGGTTTCACGGTGGTCTTTTTATCTACTATTCTTCATACCTTAATGCTTCATCCAGATAGCTCATTCTCTCCGTTAAAAAGTCTTGAATAAATAGCGCTTTCTTATCTATACTCTGTTCTTCTCCCCATAATACTTCATTCCATTTAGAAGAAGCCGCATAACGTTCTGCATATACATGGATATAACTTAAGTCCTCACCATTGTCTCCTGTTTCTTCTGATAACAATTTATGCAATGCCGGTTTAAATACTTCTGTATAATTTTCCCAAATTGCCTTCTTCATATCCGGATGCGAATATGCCGCTACCCAAATCCCCCAGCCTTCTTCCACCATAAGATTATCAGATGGGGAAAGTACAAAAGAATGCTCCACATCCCACGGATAAAGCATATGAAGTTTTCCATCACCTCTGCTATCACTGTCTTTATAAAAATACACACTACTGTTTACACTATAATCACGATTAATTTCCATAAATGTGATCCATTTTGCAATAGAGTCTATATCAATATACTCTCCGTAATATATTCCATTCTCATCATAACCACTAGGACTACAAATCGCCTTTTCAAAAGAATTAAGTAGCTTCGTGGAATATTCTATCTGAGCATCATTCGCCAAAATTGGATCCTTCATAACATACGTTGTCTCCAATTCTGTTTGAAAAATGCATAACTCGTCTCTATAATCCAAATTATCCATTTCGTATATATACCCACCTGTAATATCACGATTTGCATCAGCAATATTCACACGATTATACCCAATGGACATTTTTTCTGCCAAAATATATAACCCTTGATATCTGCCATCCATATACAAATTCACAAATCGATATTCCGGTGCATATTCTAATTCCATTTCTTTCGAAAGGTCTGCTACTAATTTGTAAGATAAAAGAGAGGAATCTCTGTACCCCGCCAAAAGTGCATACTCCTTATCCGCGCCCATTCCTAGCAAATCCGCAATTTCTATTAAATCTATAGAAAAACTCTTTTTCTTCTCGTTCCAAGAATCATTTCCTCGGCCATGTATGTTCTCAATCCCTCCCACATAGTTTATTTTTCCTTTTCCATCCAACACTTTTATATTTGCCGTATACAAAATATTTTCTTTTGATTTTTGTAAATATCCTATGCCTTCATCCTTCTCCGTGTTGATAAAAACCGCCGGTGTATTTTTTGCATAACAGATTTTCACCTGATACTCCGAATTTTCCAACGGTATTTCTTGCTCATATCCACTCTCCATATTTTCAACAAGATATCCCTGTTCTCTATCTTCCGGCACATACAACGTGCATGTTCCGTTTATATCATCAACCGGAACGATGAAATAGTAACAGTTATTCTTATGGAAAGGATATATTTTTTCTTTATTGGATAATCCATTTATTGTCAAATACATTTCCGAAGATGCAACAGTATTTTGCCCATCAAGTACACCATCATTTTTCCACATACACATTGGGACATTTTTGCATTGTATTGATAGCTCGGTTAGTTTTTCATTATATGAATCAATCGCTACGTTTTCTATCAATAATTCTGCAATATCATGTCCAAATGTTGCATCTGGCAAATATACGCAACCATCAATCAGACAATTATCTATTTCTGCATAATACTGACCACCAATAATTTCTGTATATGGTGCATTAATTTCAACATTTCTGGCCACACAATTATATATTCCGGCAAATTTCGTTTTTGCAATACTGCAAAATGCTCCACATGCCGAGCCTTCAATATAACAATCTTCTATAGTTAAGTTGCAAATTATTCCATCCAGAATCCCAAACAAACCGTTGTTAACACTTCCACTCTGAGGAGTAATCCGCAAATTTCGGATTGTATGTCCCCTTCCATCAAATATTCCTTTAAAATAGAAGTCACCCTCGTAATTTCCTATTGGTATATATCCTTCTACTCCACTCATATCAAGATCGTTCTGTAATACTACCATCACATCTTCATATTCATTGCCCATATTTACGTTTGCCGCAAACATTAGTAGTTCTTCTACTGTAGATATAGAAAGAGTGGTCTGTGCTTCTGTCTCGTAAGCCTTCTCGTTGCTCTTTTTGCAAAAAACAACAATTGCTACCATTCCGCATAACATCAACAGCATTAACAATATTTTATCAACATGTATTTTTGAGCCTTTTTTTCTGTTCATTCCTTTATCCTATACCCTGTTTGTATTTAAATAGCTTTATTCAAACTTATTTAATGCTTCTTCTGATACACTACATAATCCTCATCATAATACTGAATAAAATACTCATTTTGTAATATATCCATATTGTCTGCAAATAATTTGTCATGAGATTGTTCCAGCCAATCCGCCCTCAGCTTGGCCTTCTCTTTCAAAGAGAACACCAAATACTCCGCTTCCGTTATCATTTCTTCCGAGTACATAGCAAAGTTCACACCAACTCCTGCGGGCATGGCACAAATCAGTTTTGGCTCCATGGTATAAAGAACTGCTGTGTTGGCCCACCTGTTTGCTTCTTTCGCAGACATGGTATCCGTTCCCACCGTCTTACTCTCTTTTACATATACACTGCCTTCCAAACGTCTTGCCAGTTCCTCCCACTCATTTCTTTCTTCCTCAGCCAAATACCTCTCTGTATTAAAATCAACCATATTTTGTGGTACAAAGCAAAGGCCTATGGCATAGCATAAGAGACACACTGCAAATATTCTCTTATACTCCATTTGACTTAACAAAATTAACACAAACAATACCGCTATTCCCACGCCTCTGTAAAAGGTAAAGGCTTCCAAGGAATACACGGTAATATACATAACCGTAAATAACGCCACAGTATATGCACTAATCAATAAAATCTGATTGTCCTTCGTCCATAATATAATTCCATCCGGCGCACTTGCATTTTGCCCCGCTTCTTGTTTATAGTTCTTTCTACATACTTTATAGCATTTTAATCCTAGCATCATCAATGGCAAAAGAACCAATATTCCCAAAAACGGCACAAACCAGTGAAACATACCATATCCCACAGGTCGCAAAAAGCAACTATACAAATCCAGCAAGCCCACTTTAAACATCCATAAAAACGTCCTACATGCCCCTAAAATATCTTTTTGCTTTACTGCTTCAAGAAGCATTTCTGTCTTATAAATATTGTAATTACTGGAAATCAAATGCAGTAAATAATAGCTGGAAAAAGCAACTGCGGCCATTGTTAAAAATGCCACCAAAAGCTTCACATACCACTTCTTTTTGCTGTTTTTCAACAATGCAACTATATATATCGGAACAGCAAATGCAAAGAAAATGTAAACCTGTATCACAGCCAGGAGATAAAGGGGCACAATCACATACTTCATTACTTTTCCCATATCATCAAACAGCATTTTATACAGCATCGCTGCCAAAAGCATTGCCAGACCATAGCGAAGCACTTCTGACATAATCGTATTCATATATAACCAAAGATGTCCGGATAAAAGTTCTATCAGATACAAATATAACAATTCTCTCTTTTCCGGCTTTAGAAGCAATAATATCAGTGCATTTACAATACACAAAAAAACAACATTTGCAATTGCCACCGAACTGTAATTCCAACCAAACATCATTCCAAACAAAGCATAGGGAACTATAATGGCAGGATTCCAGGCACTGCCGGTCCCCAAGATAGCATGACCACCTTCAAATCCCCAATAGCCATAGGGCATTCCCGTACTAAGCCAGGTCTTAACAAGAGCATAATATGCCGCCTCATCATTCCATTGCGGCATTGGTAATGCCATTCCTGTTTTTATATAATAAACAATCGTTATCAGTCCATATATCAGTGCCGGTAAAATCATAAATATAAACGCCAAAATGGGAAGACTGAATTTCTTCAATCTTCCCTGCTTATTTCCATTATTTGTAGTAGGAATCAAACGTTCTCTATCCATTCCATCTCTCCAAATATTTCATCTACATTTTTAGCACTATCCACCGATAAAACACATGTATCATGTCACATATTACTATAATTCTTCCCTAGCAATATAAATCGGACGTTTTTTTACTTCCATATATGCTTTTGATAAGTATTGGCCCACAATTCCCATACAGAAAAGTTGTACACCACTTACCAGACACAAGATACAAATCATGGATGGCCAGCCGGAAGTTGGATCCCCAAAAATGAGCGTCCTTACAATGATAAATACAATCATGCAAAATGCAAGTACACAGAATAAAATTCCTATAATGGACGCTATTGCAAGGGGTGCCGTGGAAAATGCCATAATTCCCTCTAATGAATAAATCAGCAATTTCCAGAAAGACCATTTCGTAGTCCCCTTTTGACGTTCCACATTCTGAAACTCAATCCATTTTGTTTTAAATCCAACCCATCCGTAAATGCCTTTTGTAAAACGATTGTATTCTTTCATTGACAAAATCGCATCTACCATCTGTCTTGTCATCAAACGATAATCCCTGGCTCCATCAACGATTTCCGTTTTAGAAATTTTTTGCATAAGGCGATAAAATCTCCTTGCAAAAAAGGAACGTATCATCGGTTCACCTTTTCTGGAAACCCTTCTTGTTGCAACAGAATCATAACCTTCTTCAAGATATCCAAACATTTCCGGCAACAATGACGGCGGATCCTGCAAATCCACATCCATCGTCACGATGTAATCTCCTTTTGCATGTTCAAAGCCTGCAAACATCGCCGCTTCTTTTCCAAAATTTCTGGAGAAGGACACCATATGTACTTTTTCATCCATATCATGCAATTTCTTGATTTCTTCTACGGTTTTATCCTTGGAACCATCATCAATATAAATGATTTCATAGTCTAATTCTTTCTTATCGAAAAATTCCTTATTTTTCATAAACTCCGTATAAAAATCTGCTACTGTTTCTTCCTCGTTATAACAAGGTACTATTACACTCAGTAATTTCATAGGTTTTCCCTTCTCAAATCCACTTTTTACTCTCACTCAGACATCCAAACTACGCCTTAATGCCTTTTCAGTATACCTTTTAAAAATCGCCCTTTCAAGGTTTCATATCATATACCACTAATCTGTCGCATCTGCCAATCAACTTTCCGTCGGAAGCAATACAACGCTTTTCATAGTTACTTCCCGGTATCACTCCAATATAGCGACTTTGTAAATCTTCAAGATTTACATGCACATATCCACCATCGCACAAATTAATACCAAATCCTGATGGCACGGCATAGTACGCTCCGAAATCAACTGCTTTTGTTTCTATGGTTCCATCTTCTTTTTCTATCTCATCCCATAACGTCCAGATGACAGTATTATCGTAACTAATTCCATCTTCTGACAGCATCATATTTTCAGTCAACTGTTCTGACAGCTTATCCAAATCCGTTACGTAATCTTCTGATACATAAGGAATGGCAAACTCATATGGTACATTTCCGCGACCTACTAAAACAAGCAGGAAACATATGGAAACAAAGCAAGATTCTATGACACCAACATATCGACATACACCTTTTTTCTCTGTCTCTTTTTCATCACTCATCAACGGTAATAATACAATCATTCCGACAAGATATACAAGCGTATGTCTTCCACCTTCATGCAGACGATACATTAATAAATCTGCCACAAAAAATCCGACCATACACAGAAACATTTGAAGTTCCGGCAGTACATGATATATGCGTTCTTTTTTTATCCAAATCCTCTTAATCAGTTTCCACAAAAGAAGTATTACAAGTAGCAAGAAAACGCAATAGTATAATCCCGCCGCCGAAGCCACTTCTCCTGTTGGAAACAAGTTTTGTCTGATAATATCAACAATGGATTTCATGGATGTAATCAGTTTCCAAACCGTGTACTTTATCCCAGCCACAAGTCCTTCATCAAAATACTTCCCAATCCATTCCGTATAAAACAAATCTGTCAGATAAGGTGCACTAAACAGATAACTAATTAGACCGTACACTGCCATCGTTATCCCAAATATACATAAGCTTAACCCACCTATTTTGAAATAAGTCTTCTTATCTTTCTTGGAATTCTCTATCCATATCCAAACCGGAGTCATAAGCAGCAGAATCAAATACGGTCTCATCCAGGTCATCAGCATTACCAGGAAAAATATAATACCAACTTTATATCCTCTATAGTTTTTCCGTAAATGAAGCACCATAGCCCAAAATAGGATAAATAATGCAAATAGTTCCGCTTCCGGTATGCAGGAAAGAATAAATCTCGTAACCGGCGGAAAGCAAATATACAAAAGTGCAATCATTCCTGTCTGTTTGCGGCTTGGTTTAGCAAGCAATCCAAATCCAAACAGGGCAAGTATTATCATCCACAAATTTGCCAGGATAGGCGACAGCAAGTTCCAGTCAAACAACAAACCATACAGTACCCAGAAAAGAAGTAACACAGGACTCCATGCGGCAAAAGATAAGTATCTCCCATGACTTTCATTAAAGCCAAAATATCCCTGCGGCACGCCGTAATCCAGCACGCCTTCTGTGAGTTTGTAATAAAACAACTCATCGTTCCATGGTGATACCGGCAAATACACATCAAACAATGTCCTGCCATCCAAAGCACACCGTAAAACCACACACACAACCGGCAAAAGTGCCAATATCAGTGCACTAATCCAAACATTCCATCTTTCACTATTCAATTGATGTTTTTTCAAGCCATCCATCATAGACTGTATCGTATCAATTCTTTCTATAGATTTTAATGGTATTCTTTATACAAATTCACTATCCCAGACATCTACGCCATTATCTTGGAACACTTCATGCAATCTTAACGATAACTGTTCTTTCGTAATGCCTTTTTTCAAAATCACCTGTAAGAAGCCACCACCACCGGCACCGGCAATAAATTTTCCATCAATTAAATCATCACATGCCAGGAAAATCTGGTCTATACAAGTATTCGTGGCACCCATGTCAAGCTGCTTGGACAATTCCCAATGCTCGTTAAATAATTCCGCCAGTTCGTCAATGTCACCTTTTTCCAATGCTTTCCGCATTTCATCCGCTTTTACTTTCATCTGAACCAGTGCATCTATTGATTCCGGTCTTCCGCCAATGTAATTTCCCACTACTTCACGAAGCAGATTTCTGGCAAGTCGGCGCTGACCGGTATAAATAAGTGCAAAACGATTCTGCAATTCTTCCATGGTATGCGGAGATACGTGTATCTCTTCACATATGATATTCTGATCAATTCCCGGCTCAGTTGTAATATATTTAATACCGTTCGTAAGGCCACCAACCTGGTCCTGCCAGCCGCCTCCGGTGCTCATAATCTGCTCCATGCAAAGAACAATGTCATATAATGCCGACTGTTCACAGTGAAGTCCAAGGAACTCGTGCAATGCTTTTACGCAAGCTCCGGACAAAATACTGCTTGTACCAAGTCCCGAACCTTTTGGAATCCCTACTACTTTTGTAGATAAATAAATACCGCCTCCAAGTCGTTTCAGGATATCTTCTAAACTCTCTTCACCTTCTAACGGTACAATACCACATGCGATTAACGCAGCTTTGTGAAGTGCAAAAAAATCAAACGGATTATGGCAGTCCCGAATTTCTTCTATCGATGTACATGTTCCTTCCACGCCGATATCTTCACTGGCAAACTCCACATGATATTGTGCAAGCCTGCGTACTTCTACCTGCACAGGTAAAATTCCGTTTAACTTGAGAGCTGCGTTCAAAACCACACCACCCTTTTCATTACAGTGCGGAGGTGTATCCGTCCAGCCGCCACCCCAGTTTACACGAACCGGTAATTGTATTTCCACTTTTTCCTTTGCAATATGATACTTATCATTATTCTGTATATACTTTTGACTATTTTCATAAATAGCATCACTAATGCTTTGGAAACACAATCTTTCCAAAACATCATATGTGATTTCTTCTCCACACAAAGTCTCTTTAAGCGGAGCAAATGCTTTTTCCTTTGTAGATGCAGATGCTAACTTTCCCTGTAGGAAATACGATACATCGTGTTTTCTCATATATCTGGAAAGTGCATAGTAAATACGCATTTTAATCGGCAGTTCTCGTTCTTCCGCTTCGTTACACAAAAGCACAAATTTACTTTGGTCAATTCCTACATCCCCAAACACTTGTAATGCTTCTTCGTATGATGTTTCCGCTTCAAGCTTTTCAACAAAACGTCTTACCAAAATACGTTCTTCCAAGCCCGTCTTCCATGGAATAATTACTCCTACATCAGCCTGATTAAAGGATTCGTATAAACTCACTCTATCCGATGCAAGCCATGCGCCTACCGATGGGGATGGTTCTCTACATTCGGATATCTGTATAAGCTTCAAGGATTCTTCTATGGCTTCTGCCATCGTATCACAAACCGGATACAGTTTTGCAAACCATAAGTACGTCTCCTCATCCGGCCAAATCTGTTCTTTCTTAACCTGGTAATAATCCAAAATATCCGCTAGCTTTCCATAAAGGAAACTTGTATTGTCTTCCAGCATCCCCTTGGGATTATCTAATATACCATATACTCTTGCTGTGAATTTACCTTTTTTGAGTGCAATACCATGAACTACAATGTCTGAAGGAATATTTCCGTCATCCAAAGATATCTGCGACACAATTGTCCGTTCACCTACCTGCACATTCTTTCCTATCGCACAATCTTCCAAATATGCTCCATCTCCGATAACTGCTTTGGAGGAAATCAGGCTGTTATGCGCACTATAATGGGTTGCTTCCGGTCGGTTCGTACAAATCTGTTTTCCCCAATCAAGAAACTCATAATTCTCTACCTGATTCGTCATTAAATCAAGGAGTTCTCTTGTTGTTCCAAAATGAATAAATTCAGCCGGAGAAAGACAAATCACTTTCATGCTAAAATCATGCAACTTTTCCCATATCTTTTCCCGGCATTTTGTAAGTTCCTCGCAAAAGCTTCCTTCCGGAGCTTCTTTATAATAATCCTCCAACGTTGAATCCATTGCCAGAGGATATAAAAAGTCACCATAAAAGCTGATTCTTGCTTTTTCATTTACAAACTCATGGAATTTATCGCTATCAATCTTGTGGTTTGTACTAATCAATGAAACAAGTGCCAAGAGCAGTTCTGTGTCCAACATAATAGCTCCCGTATCCAGATCCACTTTGCCCTGTGCATTAACTGCTCCCCATTTTTCCAGTTCTTCTTCAGACTGTTTATGAAGGAAGCGTTTTACCATCCCTGTTCCGTCATTCAAAAATACGCCATGATTTTTTCCTGTACTCACATGTTCCTTCACGGAGATTGCTGCTGCGCCACGATATTGGAGATCTATCTGAAGTGCATTAAACAAAATCAACACATCTCCCGACATCACAAGCATACCACCTTGCATTCTTCCCGGAATGCCGGCAGTTGCTATCATAAATTCATCAAATAATGTAGATGCTTTTCCATTTGGAAGCTCTCTCGGAACAGGAGAAAACAGTTTCCCACAGGCACTATACTGCGGAACTCGTTTAGAATCCCCACCGGAATGAATAACTAAAATCCGCTTTTTAAATACATCTTCTGTTCCTTCTAATTCCACCAAATATTTCAAGACATTAAAGGTTGCACCACCGGAACCCACACGCTTTCCATCCGGATCAGGTAGTACTGCGTATTTTGTTTTCTTTGGAAGAAGGCCATTTTCCAAGCGATAAGTAATTTCTCTTTGATACGCCTCCGCTTGGTCTTCATTAGAAGCCGTAAGGATTACATAATCCCATCTCCAAAAAGACTTTTTGTGAAGTGCTCTTCTATAATCTTCCCACGCATCTAAATAGCTCTGTCGTAAAAACAGGCGTTTCATTTTTGCGTAACTTACTGACATATCGTTTCCCTTTTTATTATCATTCTTCTATTTCATGTCTTTCATATACACTTGCAATGCGTCCTGCCAATCTGCAAATCTAAAATCCGTAGTAAGACGAAGCATATAATTATCCAAAATGGAATATGCCGGTCTTTTTGTCGGAGAATTAAACTCTTCTGTGGTAATATAGTTAACCTTTGTATTTAATCCTGCCAATTTGAAAATCTCTGCTGCAAAATCAGCCCAGGAGCAGCTTCCTTCACAGGTACCATGGAACAGTCCATAATTATCTGTAGGCAAAAGATATCCTATAGCCTTCGCAAGCTCCAATGCACTGGTAGGTGTTCCATACTGGTCTTTTACAACGCCCACTGTATCATGAGATTCCGCAAGTCTTAACATAGTTTTTGCAAAGTTCTTTCCATCTCCATATAGCCATGCAGTACGAATAATGAAATACTTGTCCGCAAAGTCTTTTACAAAATTTTCACCCGCAAGCTTTGTACGTCCATACATACTTACAGGTCCAACCGGATCAAACTCTGTAAGTGCCTTATTCTCATTTCCCGGAAATACATAATCTGTAGATACATGTATGAGTTTTGCTCCGGTTTCTGTCGCTGCAATACTTAAATTACGTGGTCCGATTGCATTAATTTTATATGCATTATCAATATCTGTTTCACATTTATCGACATTGGTATGTGCGGCACAGTTAATAATTGCATACGGTTTTACTTCTCTTGTAAGTGCAAGCACCTGATCCACATTTGTAATATCAAGCGGTTTTATTCCCTGTCCTTCAAAAATGTCTGTATTTACAAGCTCATACTCTGCATTTCCTGTATATAATTGGTTAATTGCTCTGCCAAGCTGTCCGTTGCAGCCTGTTACGATAATCTTTTTCATGGTATTCCTCCATCATGAGTATATTCTGTTTTATTTTAACATATAATCAATGATTATTACAAAATATATTTATGATATAGTTTTATCCAAGTTCCTTCCTATATCATTCGCTTTTACACCTTTTACATTTTTTTCCATTGCGTTTCTTACATTTCTTAAAACATTTTTCCTATGCAATACATCTTAATTACAGTAAGCTCAAAAATTTATATAACACCATATCTTCAAAGAAATATAGCAACATCAGCTTTTTTATGTTAATATATTTATATGTGGGCTTACCACCAAAGACAAAAAGAAAATAAGCGAGGTAACACAATGAAAAATTTTAAAGTGCTCCTTATCGCCGGACTTGTAGCGGCTATGTGCTTAACAGGTTGTGGCGACAAAGCAGAAGAAGCAGCCGTTTCCTCTGAAATCGAAGAAATTGTTGTTGAGAAAGAAGAAATCCCTGTTGCCGAAGAAGTAACAGAAGAACCTGAAGAAAAAGCAGTTGAAGATGAGCTTCCTCCGGGTGAAGGTTATGTCAGAAGCTCTCTCACAAACTTATGGGTAAAAGAAGAAGTAGCAAACGCAAGACCAATTGCTGTCATGATGCCTACTGACTCTGAAGCTCAGCCACAGTATAATATCGGCAATGCCGGTGTTCTTTATGAATGTATGGAAGAAGGCAGCATTTCCCGCCAGATGGCAATCATCGAAGATTGGCAGGGTATGGAAAAAATCGGTAACATCCGTAGCTGTCGTAGATACTACATCTACATGGGTATGGAATGGGATGCTATCATCGTTCACTTCGGTGGCGTATTCTACATGGAAGATTTAATCACACGTTCCGATGTTGACAACATCTCCGGTACAAGCGAATACGGTACAGGCGGTAGTGCACCTGGTGCAAACTCATTCTTCCGTAGCACTGACAAATCCTCTCCTCACAATGCTTATAACAGTGGCGAAAACCTTACAAAAGCCATCGAAAGCTTAGGTTATTCCAAAGAACACAGAAGCCAGTATTGGGAACCAAACCACTTTACATTTACAACAGCATCTGCTCCTAATACATTAGAAGAATATGCTGACGCAAAGCCTGCTACAAAGGTTGACTTATCCGATGTATTCCCAGTAACGAAATCTTACTTAGAATACAACGAAGAAGAAGGCGTATACTACAAATGGCTTCACAACAAAGAACAGATTGATGCTGCTACAGACAAACAACTCAGCTTTGAAAATATCATTGTTCAGTATACAGAATCTGCAAGCCTTGATGAAAAAGGCTACAAAGCATTTGCTATGGTAGACGAAAGAGGTCTTGATGGTCTCTACATCACAAAAGGTAAAGCGATTCCAATTACATGGAAAAAGACTGATGACTATGCTCCAACAAAATACTATGATAAGAACGGTAAAGAAATCGTTTTAAATACAGGTAAAACATATATCGCTGTTGCAGAACAGGGTACAGAAGCATTTATTCAGTAAAACATCAATTTATTAAGAGCTCCGGATGAATTCCGGAGCTCTTATCATTTTACGCTATAAACACTATTTTTCTTTTTGAAACATTCTTTCAAGTAACTTACATATCGCATACAACACCAGCGTTGACGCCAATACTCCAATAAATACTGCCGCATTTATCGTAATCGCTCTATGATGTCCCCGTAGCTTATTCAGGATAATTCCTCCAATCCATTCTTGGACACAATAAAACTCTAACGAAATCATTCCAAAAAACTCTAAAATGCGCAGTGACCATCTACCTAATGTACCTGTCCGCATATCTACAAAATAAAATATTTTTGCCAACAAGAAACTTCCTGATGTTGCTATCAGCAAATTCGGAATACAACAGTTCGATGTGGGCACCAGTAAAAAACAGCCTTGAAAAGTTGTCTTAAATGCAAGATAAATCCCCAATATCCATGCTACAACACATAATATCCATGCAAATTTTGTAAACACCAGCTTTTGTTGTTGTATCAACCAGCCAAATAACACTCCAATTGTAAAAACCGGAATTCTATTTGTAAATCCGTACAAGTCTTCACGCATCATATTGCTAAGCAATATCGATAACAACAACCACACCACAAATATAAGTCCTGTAAATAGGTACTTATTATTTGCTGCCTGAAATCCCTTATAGTAAAGCGGAAAGATCATATAAAAAATCATAATTGCCGGTACAAACCACAATAGAGTGTATATATTTTTAAACAAGAAATTCCATCCGGAAATGTTTCCGAAAAACTCACTCCACGTCCAACGATTTATCATTAACATCGCAAATGCGGTAATAACAAACGGTATATATACTCTTCTTAATCTTCTTTTGTAAAAATCAAATACTTCATACTTTTGTATCGCAAAGAACAATCCTATTCCCGACAAAAAGAGAAAGAAATCCACGCCTACAAATCCCGTCATTTTTACAAAATACTCCACAAAGCTAATTATCGGCACTTTGCCAAACATATATTCCCACACATGTCCTACATAAATAAGTATTGCTGCCACGCCCATAATAGTTTTTCTATATTTTAGTAATAGATTTGTACCGTTTACTTCCATTATCTTTTACCCAAACCAAGTCTGTTTACTGCTGAGAAAATTGCTCTGATAGACGCTCTTGTAATATTTGAGCTTACGCCTACGCCGTATGTCACGCGGCCTGTTTCTGCATCCAACAGGTGAATATATGCTGCCGCCTGAGAGTTAGAACCACTCTGTAATGCGTGTTCTTCGTAGTCCAAAATCTTAATGTTCAAATCAAGATCTTCTGCCAATCCACGTCTTACCGCATCGATAGGACCATTTCCGATTGCTTCAAAGAAGCGTTCCACACCATTTCTTGTGTATTTTACACGTACACGTGTGTCAAATTCAGACTGAACAACACCACTTAAGTCGTCCACATGTAAAGAACGGAAATGTAATGGCTCTTTCTGTTCCAGATATTCTTTGCGGAAGCTGTCCATAATCATATCAGGTGCAACCTCACCCTGCTGCTCGGAAAGAGCCTGAATAACATTTGCAAATTCACGCTGCATTCCTTTTGGAAGCTTGAAACCAAAGTAAGTATCCATAACAAAAGCCACACCGCCTTTGCCGGACTGGGAATTAATACGTACAATTGGTTCGTACTCTCTTCCGATATCCGCCGGATCGATTGGAAGATATGGAACCTGCCAATGCTCGCGATTTCTGTCTTTCATCGCCTTTACACCCTTATTAATAGCATCCTGATGAGAACCGGAGAACGCTGTAAACACAAGCTTTCCTGCATACGGATGTCTTGGATGAATCGGAATCTTACAGCATCTTTCGTATAATTCAATAATTTCATTAATATGTTCAATATGCAGTTCAGGATTAATTCCCTGAGAAAACATGTTATATGCAACTGTCAGAACGTCCACGTTACCTGTTCTTTCACCATTGCCAAACAACGTACCTTCTACACGGTCTGCTCCTGCAAGAAGCGCAAGCTCTGTACTTGCCACTCCTGTACCTCTGTCATTATGAGGATGTACACTAAGTATAATCGCTTCTCTGTTATCAAGATGCTTATTCATCCATTCAATCTGGTCCGCGTATACGTTTGGTGTATTCATTTCTACCGTTGACGGAAGATTGATAATCATAGGATTTTCTTTGGTTGGTCCCCATGTTCTCTGTACCGCATTGCAGATATCAAGTGCAAAATCAAGTTCTGTACCTGTAAAGCTTTCCGGTGAATATTCTAATACGATTTTCCCCGGAAACTTCGCAGCACGCTCTTTTACCATTTCTGTACCTTTGATTGCGATATCGATAATCTGGTCTCTTTCCATGCCAAATACAACATCTCTCTGTAATGTAGATGTCGAATTGTAAATATGTACTACCGCCTGCTTACATCCTTCGATGGATTCAAAAGTTCTGTCAATGAGCTCCTCTCTGCACTGAGTCAGAACCTGTACAAGCACATCATCCGGAATCAGTTTCCGGTCAATCAACTGACGTAAGAAATCAAATTCAATCTGGCTTGCTGCAGGAAAACCAATTTCAATTTCCTTAAATCCAAGCTTAATCAGGTATTGGAACATCTCAATTTTTTCCTCTACAACCATTGGATCAATCAATGCCTGATTACCATCACGAAGGTCTACCGAACACCAGATTGGTGCTTTTTCAATTTCCTTGTTAGGCCATTCCCTTTCCGGATAAGACACTACCGGATTCTTTTGATAACGTTTGTAATTTAACATTTCCCTCTACTCCTCCTATTTGTTACATTATTCCTTCCTATACAAACAACATGTTCCTTCGGAACATGTCGCCACGTCTTCGATTTTCTTCGAAAATCGAGACATTTGTCGCCTTGTTCGGATTTGCAAAGCAAATCGGGACATAAAAAATCAGCCCATGGAATACATGGGCTGTGTCTATCTGATTATAATATTTGATAATAGTCTCTACTATCCCTTATTCACCCAGACCGCTTTCAATTGCTTCAATCAATCTCTTTAAAGCCGCTTCTTCATCTTCGCCGTCACAGGTTATCACAATCTCATCACCGCACTTCACACACGCGCCAAGTACACTAAGTACACTTTTCGCGTTTGCTGTATTCTCACCATACGAAAAAGTTATTAAAGATTTAAACTGCATAGCTTCCTTACATAGGATACCTGCCGGTCTTAGATGTAGCCCTGTTGGGTTTTTAATAACTACCTTTTGGCTTACCATGTTGCTTCCTCCCAATCTTTGTAAGGGATACCCCCATTTGTTCCCTTAACTTAATTTACTATACCACTTTTTAGACATTATAACAAGAGTTAGAACATAATGTCCTGTATTAAATGTGCAAGTTTTTTTGCTTCCTCTGTTATAACTTCCTGATCTTTTCCTTCTATCATGACACGTACTAAAGGCTCTGTACCACTTGGTCTGATCAGCACGCGACCTTCTCCCGCGAACTTCTCTTCCAGCTTTGCAATCGCATCAGCAATTTCCGGATATTCCATGTATTTATCTTTTTTATGATTTGATACCTTGGCATTGATAAGTGCCTGCGGAAGCACCTGCATTACCTTGGCAAGCTCGGATAATGGCTTACCTGTTTCTACAACCACCTGTAATAAATGAAGTGCACTTAAAAGACCATCTCCTGTTGTATTTTCATCTAAGAAAATAATGTGTCCGGACTGTTCACCACCTAAGTTTGCTCCCATTTCCTGCATTCTTTCAAGCACATAACGGTCACCAACTTTTGTTGTCTCAATGTTAATACCGTTTTCTTTTGCCATCAGGGTAAAGCCAAGATTCGACATAACCGTAACAACGATGGAATCCAGTTTCAGCTTGCCCTGCGCTTTCATATGGTTACCTACAATCGCCATAATCTCATCGCCATCGACAACCTTACCATTTTCATCTACAGCAAGCATTCTGTCCGCATCACCATCAAACGCAAGACCCAAATTGGCTTTTTCGAACACTACACGCGCCATCAGTTCTTCCATATGAGTGGAACCACAGTTTGCATTAATATTTGTTCCATCCGGCATATTATGAATCGGCACAACATTTGCTCCTAATTCGCGAAGCGCCTCTACAGATGTATAATAAGCCGCGCCCTCTGCACAGTCTACAACAATCTTCATACCGGATAAATCCACCGGTACCGACTGCACTGCATGATTAATATATTCTTCTCTTGCGTCTGTACGGTATTTGATTTTTCCTACACGGGGACCTGTCGGAAACTTGATTCCTGCCATACCGCTTTTAATTACAGCTTCAATCTCATCTTCCATTTCATCCGGAAGCTTGTAACCGTTTCCGTTAAAAAATTTAATACCGTTAAACTCTACAGGATTATGACTTGCAGAAATCACAACACCTGCATCTACTTTATACTTTCTTGTCAAATAGGCAACTGCCGGAGTTGGTATTACACCAACAAAAATACAGTTTGCACCTACTGAGCATGCTCCTGCCATCAAGGCATTTGCCAGCATATCTCCGGAAATTCTCGTATCGCATCCTACCATAATTGTCGGTTTATGCTCTGTCTCTTTTGTAAGTACATAAGCTCCTGCCTGACCAAGCTGCATTGCAAGTAATGGAGTCAATTCCTCATTTGCAATCCCTCTAACGCCATCCGTACCAAATAATCTTGCCATTTACTATTACTTCCTTTACCTAATTTGTCTTTCTTTCGTTATGCAAAACAATTTAATCATTCTGTTCTGCATCTTCCTCTGTCTGAATCTCTGTTACTACAAGAGTTGCCAGAAGCGGTGTATGCATACGGCTATATTCCGGCAAGTTCACTATAAGTTCTATAGGATATCTGCCCGGTAAAAGTTCTGTAATTTCTCCTTTTTCAAGCCATGCATTTACATCAAAATAAGCTGTCAGACTCTTTTCGGAAATATCTCGAACCACGCTTCCGATTCCTGTCACAGAAATCATAAATTCCTCATCAAGTCCTTCCAGTTCATACGTATAATCATCCGGCACATTAATTAACGAAACCTTTCTGTCCGTCATTTCAAACTCTTCTGTAATTTCTTTCTCTACGCCTACTACAACACTGATGTAGCCGTTAAATGTCTTATCTGCAAACGCTGTTCCTTCCGGCAAATAATTTGCTACATTTACCATAAGTGCCGTATCTGCTGTTGCGTTTGTTACATCCAATGCTTCTGCAGGTACTTTAATCTCTTCTACAGCATTTAATACAGATTTCCGACCTGCCAATGTAACTGTTTGAGGTGTTCCGAGAATCACTCCGTTCAGACCATAACCATCAGCCGGTGCCATTGCCGTATCAAAAGTAATCGGAACTTCCTTGGTTGAAAGAATCTCGATTGTAATCATGACATTTTCAGGTCTCTTCTCTAACGTATTGCCTGTTACAACATTGCCATCGGCATCATAGAATATAACAGGTACACTTGTTGTAATATCGTTTGTAAATCCGGACAAGGTACTCATATCCACAGAAACCACTGCTGATTCCACACGGTTCACAACGGATTCCGGTCCGGATACTCTTACAAGGTTCTGGTCTGTTGTTACGTTTCCAACCATATATCCTGCCGGAGCATCTCCGATAACATTTGTTTCCAGTACTTTCTGAATTGTTTTCCTGTTTTCAATATTTACCTTTACCGCATCAATACTTCCTGAAATGTCGCTGATTCTGCTTCCGTACCGAGACACGGAATAATCAATAGAAATAGCATTTAAACTATTTAAATTATTCATATCCGCAACAGCTACAATATCATTCTTATCAATATTCTGTGCTATTGATTTTGGAGCATACACAGATACACGAGGTACAACATCCGTTTCATTTAATACCTCATAGATCATCCCCTGACTGGTAATTACATCTACATTTTCAATTGTAACCGGAATATTTGCAAAGGTCACTTTAATGGTCGGATCGTTTACATTAACCACTACAAGCCATAATGCAATCGCAAAAAGGATGGAGCCAATCTTCAGTCCCCAGTTTTTGGTCAGGCGTTTCCAAAGGTTTTCTTCTCTCTTATTCTTCATTCTTTGACCTTCCTTTCCAGATAATACGTTTCTTATCTTCAACTACTTTATCCTGAATGGAAGTCATTCTTTCACGAAGCATCTCTGCTGTCAGACCACGGTCTAATTTTCCCTCTTGTGCTACACTGATTTTACCGGTTTCTTCTGATACAATAATCGTAAGTGAATCCGTTTCTTCTGATATTCCTACACCGGCTCTGTGGCGTGTCCCCAAATCCTTACTAAGCTCTCTGTTATCAGACAACGGTAAGTAACAGGTTGCCGACACAACGCGATCCCCTCTAATGATGACAGCACCATCATGAAGTGGTGTATTGTGTTCAAAAATATTAATCAGTAATTGACTTGTTACGATAGCATCCACGTCAATACCTGTTCTTTCATATTCTGCCAGAGACTGTTTTCTTTCCATTACAATCAGAGCACCTGTCTTTACTTTTCCCATCTCTACACAGGCTTTCACAATCTCATTTACCGTCTTGTCCGAAAAGCGCTCATTCCCTGCAGAACGCAACGCATCAAACGGTAAAATACTGGAGAAGAAATTTCGTTGTCCCAGATTTTCCAATGCTTTTCTAAGCTCCGGCTGAAGCACAACAATAATAGCCGTAATCGCAAGACTACCCAGCCTTGCTGCAATCCATAAAATAGTTGTCATCTGAAAGTAAGCAGCAACTGTTAAAAACACAGCAATAACAAGCACACCTTTCAGGAGTGCCCACGCACGTGTTTCCTTAATCCACACAAGAATACCGTATACGAGAAATGCAATAATACAAATCTCCACAACATCAGTAAACGTAATGGATGTTACTGTCGGAATATGAAGTTTGTCAAGGTATTCACGTACTCGTACTGAAATTTCGTACATATGACATACTCCTATCTTTGTTTCTTACTAATTTTAGATGACAGTTCTTTTTAAATGGTTTTCAAAAAATATTAAAACTTTATAAACTATTTACGTTTCTTTTTCTTCTTTTGTGCATTAATCTTTTTAACGGTTTTATCTGTCTGGGATACAACTACCTTGGGAACAGCTTTTACATAATAGTAATATTCATCATCTTCAAACTGTACCGTTTCTGTTCTGGTATAATCCACATGGAATGCCAAAAACTCAACCAGCATACCTGCTAATGCACCAACAACACTTCCTAAAACAACTCCTAAAATGGATACAGACGCATCCAGCATTAAATTGCCTAACAGTGCTACTACAATCTGTACAATTGCACCAAGCACAATTGCAATCGTCCAGCAATGGTCTATAGGGAGTCTGCGAATCACATGCACTACGATAACCGTAATAATAAAGGTTGCTGCTATTACGACCATTGTCTTATTATCAAGCAGACCATCCACTATGTAACGAAAACGTCCGGACATGGATTCTGCTTCCAATGCACTGATTGCCTCTGCGTTTTCTGTAATGTAATGCAGTACATAATATACTACCGTTCCGCATGCTATCGATATCGCAGATGCCGGTGTCAGCAACAAGCCCACACAAATCGGCATTATATACGGCAGTTTCATTGCAAACAGCATTGGCATAAGCAATACAATCAATGTATCCTTCGGTGCAAACCGGAAATACAAAAGTGCAAGTATCATGAAAAGTACAAGTACTACCAATGCGCATTCCATTGATAAGGCATAACAATGTAATAATATGAATCCCGCCGCACATACAATGATAAAATTCACCGGCATAAAAGAGCACATAAGAGCAACAATCAATACGATAGAAAATGTATCAATTTTTGTCATGTAGCCTGTTGATGAATTAATCATCAATAGTGCAATTAACGCCAGCAGAAATTTGCCAAGCGGTTTGAGATACACCTCGTATCTTCCGATAAACGTTTTTATCGTTTCTTTCAATAATAATATCTGAGTCATTATCGTTTTCCTTTCAGGGCTTAATCCTCTTTGCTATACATGGCACTGAGTTTCTTTAAATCTCCGTAATACTTTTTAAGATGCTTCTTTGCCTTTGCATAACGAATGGTATATACAACATATGTAAGCACCGCATATGCCACAACGATTGTGACATAGTCCTTCGCCAGCCCTTTTATATATTCCAGTAAATCCATCTGGTATATATTTTTCATAAAAAATTCGATGTCATATAAAACATAACATCCAAATAACATTGCAAGCACAATTGTCATGGCAAGTATTGCTTTCAAAACCTGATATCCCAGATAATCGCTTCGGAAATAATTAGCAACCGCAATATCTTTCTTGCCTGCATGATCTTCATACGCCTGCATATGCGTCATCAAAATGACTTTTTCCTCATTAATCATTATAAAAACCTCATCTTCGGATTGTCTTTTGGATTCACAGGCTTTTTCTGTACCGGAGCAGGTGCCGGTCTGGAAATTGCATTTCTGAGCCCCTGTGCCGTTTTTGCTTTACAAGCTTCACAGTAACGGCCTGTTCGAATTGTCGCACCACAAAGTTCACAACCGATACCAATCATACTGTCTTCCGAAAATTCCAAACGTTCTTCACGAATCCACTGACGGATCTGCTGCGGTTCTACATTACAGGCATCTGCAACCTCAGGAATGGATACACCTCTGTGTTCCTGTACAAATTTCTTTACTTCCTGATATACCTTTTCTGCTTCATCTCTGCAGGAAGCACATAATGCCGGTCCAACAATATAGTTAAAAATCTTTCCACATTTTCTACAGTTACGTACGTTCATAGCAACCTCCTTTATCTTCTCTTTATCATTGCAATTCACGTCCTATTGCCAATGCAATGAAATAAATTTTCTGTATTCCTATTTCTAACAACACAGAAGCACAGGCATCAATGGTGCTGCCTGTGGTATAGATATCATCCACTATTATAACTGACTTCCATTTTACATCATTACGCCCTATTTTGAAAGCCTTTTTCAAATTATTTTGGCGCTGCTTATCGTCCAGAAGCTTTTGCGGAACGGTCTTTTTGACACGCTTAATCAGTCTTGTGTCCACCGGAATTTCCAGAAGCTTTCCAAGCTCCTTTGCCAACACTTCTGCCTGATTATATCCACGATCATGTTTTCTCGTATAATGAATCGGTACCGGTACAAGCACGTCAGCATTCCAACACCTTATTGCTTCTCCCAAATAATTTTCCACTTCCCTTGCATAATACTTTCCGTACTCCTGCCTTCCGGCATATTTAAACCGATATAAGGATGTTGCCACAGAACGATAGTCATACAAGGCTCTCCCCCGTAGATAAAGATGCTTTCCCTTTCTGCAATCCGTACAATACTCTGCTTCCAAATGTTCCATATGTTTTCCACATCTAAGACATCTGGGTGGCTTAACATACTTAAATTCTGTCCTGCACTCCGGACAAATCATCCATCCAAAAGGCACAATCTCATCGCACGCCGGGCATCGCCTCGGAAAAGCAATATCCAATAATAGCTTCCATACAGAACATATTATTCTTCGTATTTTCATAACACTCCCTTCGCTCTCCGGGCGCAGGCGTGTTATCAGTTATTATCCCTTAAATATATTTATCCAAAATCTATAATGTCGCGTATTCTTATGTTTAATGATGTATAACGTTCGTTTTCATTTACATTTTCTATCATATCCGTTACTGTCTGCACGCTTCCAAGAATCGTTACACAATTTTTAGCCCTCGTTACCGCTGTGTATAAAAGCTTCCGACTAAACAACATCCTCGGTCCTGCCAAAAGCGGCATTACTACCGCCGGATATTCAGAACCTTGAGCCTTATGTATTGTAATAGCATATGCAAGTTCCAATTCATCCAATGTCGTAAACGGATAGGTAACCCGTCGGTGCTCCTCGAATTCGACAATAATCTGCGAGGCAAATTCATTAATTTCCAAGATAATCCCCACATCACCATTAAACACTCCAACACCCTTATCTATTGGAATGCCATATTTGCTTACAATTTCCCATTCCAACTGGTAATTGTTTCGTATCTGCATAACCTTATCACCTTCACGAAACAGGATGGTTTCTCCCACAGAATGCTCCTTTTTGGAAGGCGATGGCGGATTCATATATTCCTGTAATATTTTATTCAGAGTTTCTACACCCAATGCACCTTTCCGCATCGGTGTAAGCACCTGAATCTCCATAGGCGTGGCCTGTACATATCCCGGTAATTTATCACGAATCAGTTGAATCATGTGCTTATAAATCACATTTGCATCATTTCGTTCCAAAAAGAAGAAATCTCTGCTTTTATTATCCATGACGATACTTTCACCACGATTGATTCTGTGCGCATTCAAAACAATATCGCTTTCGCCTGCCTGACGGAAAATTTTTTGTAAAACAACGGTTGGAAATGCTTTGCTTTCAATCAGGTCATGCAACACCGCTCCCGGTCCCACACTCGGGAGCTGATCCATATCTCCCACAAGAATCAGTCTCATTCCCGGAACGAGAGCTTTTAAAAGCGCTTGCAGTAAAAACAAATCCACCATGGACATTTCGTCCACGATAATCACATCTGCTTCTAACGGATTATCCGAATTCCTCTCAAATCGTGCACTACGACCTGCGTTTTCATCCGCAATTGCACCATTTAACTCCAGCATTCTATGAATCGTCCTTGCCTCGTAGCCTGTCGCCTCTGTCATTCTTTTTGCTGCTCTTCCGGTAGGTGCTGCCAACAGGATATCGTTTCCTTCCGCTTCGAAATAGCGTATCATGGCATTGATCGTAGTTGTCTTTCCTGTTCCGGGTCCTCCCGACAAAATGAACACTCCATGTCTGGAGCTTTCTAATACTGCTTTCTTTTGCAGCTCATCCAATTCAAATCCTAACTGTTTCTCCAGCTTCTGAATTCGTTTCATTGCCTGCTTCTCTTCTGACGGAAGCATTCCGTTCACATCACACAAAGCAGCATCCAGGTCCACCAGCATTCTTGCACAAGCAAGCTCCGCATAATAATTTTGCGAAGCATACACATGCTTTTTCCCGTCTACCTGCTTTATGATAACCTTCTTTTCCATCATCAGATTATCAAGCTGACTCTCTAACTGCTCCGGTGCAAGCGTCAATAATTCCGCCGCACGTTCCAGCAGAATGCTCTCCGGTAAGTAAATGTGACCATTTGCAGTTGCCTGTAGTAAGGCATAAAATATGCCACTACGAATACGATAATCCGAATCGGTATGAATTCCGATTTTTTCTGCTATCTCGTCTGCTATTTTAAAGCCGACACCGTTAATATCCTCTGCCAGTTTGTATGGATTTTCACGCATTACTCCATACAATCCAATTCCATACGTGTCATATATTTTCACTGCCAAAGTATTACTGATTCCATATTGTTGCAAAAAGACCATCGCATCGCGAAGGTCTTTCTTTTCTTCCATTTGCATTCCGATTTCTCTGGCTTTCCGCTCCGAAATTCCTTTTACCTCGGAAAGTCTCTCCGGTTCCTGTTCCATAATCCGAAAAGTATCATCGCCAAACCTTTTCACAATACGCATTGCCAGTGCCGCACCAATACCTTTAATTGCTCCCGAAGCCAAATATCTCTCCATGCTTGCCGCATCATCCGGTGCTACAACCTGATAGGAAGATACCTTTAACTGACGACCATAGATGCTATGCTCCGTATACTCCCCCTGCAATTCTAAAGTTTCGCCCGCACTTACACTTTTCATTGTTCCGACGCAGGTAAGCTCTTCTCCATCCGTATGCAATACCAATACCGTATATCCGTTTTCCGGTTTTTGATAAATAATATGGTCTACAAATCCTTTTATTCGTTCCATAAAACCTTTTTACACTCGCTTGTTTCTTATCACATTGCCTTTCTGCATAATATAAACATATACACTCAACAGTATCGTAAGCACTGTCCCTATAACGATTATCGTATCTGGAACAAGCAACTGTTCATACAAAAACTGTCCATACTGCAGCACAAACGTTATCTGACAAATAACCATTGGCAATATCCATTTCTCATTTACCATACATAATATCAGAAACAATAACACTATCGGATAATAAACCCACATGGACGCATCCCAGACAAACAACCTTACTACGCACTGCCCTAAATCGTAACCGCAAAGCATGCCTGACAGAGAAACCACTACTGCCATTACAACCGTTGCCACTATCATTCCATATATTTTCTTTCTATCTCTCCATTTATATGCAATAACACAGATGAAAGCCACAACCCAAATCGCATAATGTGCTATCAACGCTACACTTACTCCCAGAAGCAAACCACACCAAAGTTCTTTCTTCTTTACATTCACACTATCTGCAATAAGCCATACAAGTGCAAGCATTGCAATTACCAACCCATCTACATGTCCCCATATAGCAGATACCAGATAAGTTGTCGGCAAATAAAGCATCAGAGCATATGCAATCAGTGCACTTTGTTTGCCTTTCTGCTTATTTACTGCCATTGCCACAAATACTGCCGCCATCAAATCAGCCAGTATGCACACAAGCTTCAAAAGGAAAAACAACGGTTTTTCCTGCAGGAAAGAAAGCACCCACATCATAGTCATATATAATGTCGTACTTCTTGTCCCATCTGTCTCAATCAAATACTGTAAATAATCCGAACTCATGCATTCCATCATCGGCTTACGAATTACAATTGCAAAAATCGTAAGTAATGCAAACGCAATCCAGAGCATATATCTATTCACAAAGTCTATAAAGATACTTTCCCATTTATATGTGCATGTATTTGATTGCCCTTCAGCCGGTTCCAAATCTTTTTTACAATCTGTTATTACCTGATATGTCATCATACCAAGACAAAGCAGATAAGCAATCGCAATCCATTTATCACTAAAATAACACTTTCCAAAAGTCGTCTGTACATAAGCCACATAGCTTCCTGCACCAATAATGATTGCATGAATACCGTATTTCCTATCAAGAAATGCATACAAAATAGCAACTACCTCAAGCAGCATTCCGTAACGCTCATGCATACACGGCAGGAAACACATCGTAAAAAAGACCGACCACAATACATATCGAAGCCATTGTTGTGCAGTTTCTTTCTTTCCGTTTCGAATAACAATTACCGCAAAAACGCCAAGCACTGCAATAATACTCAAGTTCGCTACGGTGGAAAAAATGTAATAGGGACTTTCTTTAAATATCGCCCAGATATTAGGATAAAACACGTACATGTATGGATATCTTCCAAGCTGTCTCAAATAAACCGAAAACGGTATAAAAACAGAACATCCACCGATAATTGCAGGAATACAAAGAAGCTCCATTACAATCGGTATCCAGAGAAAATGTCTGATAGAAATCCTTCTTGTTTTCCAATAGTAAATTACTAAAACAGGCAAAATCAGTACCGCCTGCAATTTAAACGAAAAAGCACATCCGAGCAGAATCATCGCCAGGCTCGGCTTATCTCTTAACAGCGCATAAATCATATACAGCAGGAAGGTCACATAAACCATATCGCATTGTCCCCAATATGCACTGTTCAAAACAACCGATGGATAAAACAATACCGCTGAATATGCTGCTGTAAAAAGGATCTCTTTTGTATAGCTTTTGCATTTACACAATAATCCGTTCAAATTTTTCTGCAATTCATATACACGTGCAACAATAAGACCACCTGCAATTGCTCCCAGATAATCAAATACAATAGAAAACAGTTTTACTTTAATAATCGTTCTGCCCGGTAAATAGTTCAAAAGCCATAGTACTGTTATATACGGCATGTTATAGTCCCCATCAAACGTACTCAAAACAGATGGGCCATACCCAGGCTTCATATCTGCCGACCACGGAATCAGACACACTTGCATATCCGCTGTAATGCATTCAATCCCCTGCCAGCGAACCCAGAATGCGATTAACGAAATCAGTAATAATGCTCCTGTCCATATGCAATTTTTTCTGTCAAAAAAGTTACTTAACTTTGTCATTGTGTCCTCTTTTATCATGTTTAAGAAAAATTCTCATACAGCGAACAAAGACACACCGTAAGCGATGTGTCTTTATTTATGATTCCTACTATCGAAAAAAGTTCATTTTACACTTCCGTTGTTGGTATTTCCATACCGTAATTGCGTTTCATGGATTCGTACAATTCCTGCGCTATTCCAAGATTTGAATCCTCTGTAAGCTGTTTTGCCATAGTCTGTACCATGCTGTCTTTCATTAAGTCCTGACTACTTGCCATAGCTGACGAAGACGGTTCACCCGTTCCGAAAATATCCACCGTATCCATCACTTCATCCATTACCATCTCTACCAGATACTGCTCAAACTGCTTGCAGGCATCCATGAGTTCATCATCGGTGGCATTGGTATAATCTGTTCTTTTTATGTTATTCATCTTATCCGCAGCTGCCGATGAACTTGACAAATATGCGGAATAATCTGAAGACAATCCACTAATATCCATTATGTACCTCGCTTATCTTAGCTTCTAAGCTGATTTGCCTGTTGCATCATCTGGTCAGTTGTTGTAATTGCTTTGGAATTCAGTTCATATGCTCTCTGTGCTACGATAAGATTTACCATTTCATCTGCCACCTGCACGTTAGAGCCTTCTAAATATCCCTGACGGATACCACTCTTTTGTACGGCATTGCTTGTCGCTTCATTAATTACTGCACCACTTGCTGCGGATGCCGCATATAAGCTGTCTCCCTCTCTTGTAAGACCACTTGGATTATTAAACTGATATAAACCTATTTTTTGTCCGATAGAAACCGGATTATTGCTTGCATTCGGATAGCAGATTGTACCATCTTCTGCAATCGTAATACGGCTTGTTACATAGTTATTAGATAAGGTAATTGGCTGACCACTTGAATTTAATACCGGAAGACCATCCGAATTAGTAAGGCTAACGCCTCCACCATTATTTACAGCCCATACAAAACTACCGTTTCTTGTATAATATGTCTGGCCATCTTCGCCGCGCACACCAAAGAAACCGTCTCCTGTAATTGCAAAATCCGTATCGCTTTCCGTTGCCATAAGCTGTCCCTGCACGAAAGATGATGTAATTGCCGCGCTTCTCACACCAAGTCCAACCTGTGCAGCTGTCGGTTTGTTTTCTCCGTTTGCCGTTGTTGTCTTTGTCTGCATATTTTGATACAGTAAGGACTTAAACTGATTCTGCTGAGATTTGTAACCCGTTGTATTCACGTTTGCAAGATTATTTGCAATCGTATCAACATTTGTCTGTTGTGCAAGCATTCCTGTTGCTGCTGACCATAAGCTTCTTACCATAAGTTAATCACCTCTAAATCTTGCCAATCTGGTTCGCTGTAATCTGTAAAGAATTATCGTATGTCTGAATCACCTTCTGATTCGTTTCGTACGCTCTTGTAATGGCAATCATCTGTACCATCTCGGAAACGGTTTCCACATTGGAAGCCTCTAAATATCCTTGATAAACATCGGCTGCCGGTTCTCGCTCCGTAGCTCCTTCTATTGTGCGGAACATATTTTCACCATATTTTTCAATATAGTTATAATCCTCAAAATCTGTCACCTGAATCGTAGCAACCAAATTACCGTTTTGAAAAATACGACCTGCACGGTCAATTTTTGTCTCTGTAGTATTTGGATTCAGCCGGATATGCTGTCCGTTTGTTCCAAGTACAAAGTCTCCATCCTGTGTAACCAAATCGCCTTCTTGTGTAAGATTAAAGTTACCGTCTCTGGTATACATCACAGAGGTGTTACCTGCTTTATCTGTAAATTCAATATTAAAAAAACCCATATCGGAGAGTGCCAAATCAAAATCTTCATCCGTTACCTTGAGAGCTCCTTGCGAAAAGTCACGATAGGTTTCTCCAATCTTTACCCCCAGACTCATGGAGCCAAGCTTTTTCGCATCCATGCCCGGTGTAGAACTGTCTTTAATGCGATATGCAAGCACATCACTGAAAGACTGGTTGGTTACGCCCTCTTTCTTATAGCCTGTCGTGTCTGTATTCGCCAGATTGTTGGTAATGATGTCCATTCTCTTTTGTTCATTACGCATGCCTGTGTAGGCTGTGTATAAACCCTTTACCATATGTGTCTCTCCTTGGATATAATCCGTTTACTGTAAGCTTAAAACTCTGCTTACTCTTCTCTGTATCCTGCCAGGAACTCTACATAGCGTCCTGTTCCTACCGCTACGGCTGTCATCGGATCTTCTGCTGTCATCGTATTGATACCTGTCTTATCTGCAATCAGATCTTCCAAACCACGAAGAAGACTTCCGCCACCTGTTAATACAATGCCTCTGTCCGCAATATCTGCTGCCAGTTCAGGTGGTGTTTTTTCAAGTACACCATGAATCGCTTCTACAATCTGGGAAGTTGTTTCACGAAGTGCATCTTCTGTTTCTTCAGAAGATACTCTGATTGTATTAGGAAGACCGGACACTAAGTTACGTCCTCTGACATCCATATAATCCGGCTCCGGTCTGTGGAATGCGGAACCGATTCTGATTTTAATATCTTCTGCTGTTCTTTCACCAATCAGAAGATTATGCTTTTTACGCATATAACGAACGATTGCTTCATCAAAATCATCGCCTGCAATTTTAACAGATGCACTTACAACTGTACCGCCCAAAGAAATGACTGCGATATCACTTGTACCACCACCGATATCTACAATCATATTTCCACATGGCTTGGAAATATCAATACCTGCACCAATTGCTGCTGCAATCGGTTCTTCAATAATAGATACCTCTCTTGCACCTGCCTGATAAGTAGCATCTTCTACGGCTTTCTTTTCTACTTCTGTTACACCACTTGGTACACAAACCGCAATACGCGGCTTTCTCATCGTTCTTCTTCCAAGAGCCTTCTGAATAAAGTATTTCATCATTTTTTCTGTTACTGTGTAATCAGAAATAACTCCCTGACGAAGTGGTCTGACTGCCACGATATTGCCCGGCGTTCTACCAAGCATAAGGCGCGCATCTTCACCAATTGCTTTAATCTTGTTTGTATCTCTATCAAAAGCTACAACAGAGGGCTCTTTTAAAACGACTCCTTTCCCTCTGATGTAAACCAAAATACTGGCGGTTCCCAAATCGATACCGATATCTGTATACTGCATAACTGCTACTCCCTTCTGTAGTCTTATATCTTTAATGTTAATGATTTCCAAAAAAGCTTACTTTAGACATATAGAAGTATTATACCTTAGAAAGTAGCATTTTCAAAGTGCTTTATAAAAATTTTATGTGCACGGATTTGCAGTTTTTGGACAATGAAAAAAGGACATAACATAAGTATTTTCTATGCTGCGTCCCTGCTTTTTACTCCTGCCGATATCCTTATGTATAGTTTATCGGCAAGATTCTGTTTTCCTTTAGTTTTTTATAAAATATATTGATTATTTTTGATTTTATAGAGTTTTCATTACAAATATGTTACACTTCCATTGTACTTGCTTGTCATATATACGTTTGTAAGCGACAGGATAACACGTTAGACTATATATTTTTATTATCGCGAGGAAATCCATTATGAAACATGTTATAAAACACAAAAATCTGATTCTTTCTGTTACACTTCCTTTGGTTTGGATTTTCCTAATCACAATCACATGCGGCATTTATTTTGAGACAAACGATGATCGCCTTTTTTCTGAAATTTTTTCCGGTGCCATGACCGGTACTCCTGAGTTTCGTTCTTATTATATTCATCCGTTTTTAGGTCTTTTTATTACGTTTTTTTACCACATTACAACAGCCATTCCTTGGTACGGACTTCTTCTAATTTTATTCCAGTGGATTTGTCATGCTTCTTTTACTTATGCCGTGTTGTCTTTCCGCGAAAACCGGCTAAAGCAGGATTGCACTCAAAAAATTCATACAAATACATTTTCTGTATTGTTTATAGCCGTTTACTATTCTATATGTTTTACATTCATCGCGCATATTCAATTCACGTCAACTGCGGCCATGTTGGCCGTTACAGGATATATGCTGTTGTTCCTTACTAATTTTGATTGCATTGTATTTGTACAGGACACAGATGATGGTAATTCTTCTTCCAAGTATGGCTTTTCCACATTTTCTGTTATATTGTTTTTTATATTACAGGTATTGAGCTATATGCTTCGAAGCGATTCCATGCTGATGATTCAGCCCTATGGTATGGCTATGCTCTTTACAATTGCACTTTGCCATATAATACGGAATCGTTCCTTTTCCATGTTGAAGGTTTCTATTAAACTTCTTGTCGGAACAGTGGTTCTTATCGTTTTTGGTATCGGAACGCATTTCTTGTTCCACCACGACGAAGGCTGGACTGAGTACGAAAAAGTCAATCAGGGTGTAACAGAAATCACGGATTACTCCCGGATTCCGGACTATAAAGATGTACAGTCTATTTTAGAAAAATATGATGTGTCCGAAAAGCAATATTTAGCCTTTTTCCAGTATGCCATGATTGAGCCTAATCTCTCCGGAGATTGTCTGCTGGAAGTCGCAGAATACGCCAGAAATACTCACCCCACAATTTCCATACAGGAAATCCTCTCTGAAACCGTTAACAGTTTTTCCAATTCAGAATATTTTGGCATCGGAAAGTTAACTCTGGTACTTTGGCTCTGTTCCGTATTGTATGTAATTGTTTCAAGAAACTTCCTTTTTGCTCTGCCTTTAGTCAGTTTTGCTTTTACCAGAACTATTGTCTGGAGTTATCTTGTTTATCGTGGAAGAACACCTTTCCGTGTAATCTTTCCACTTTGGGTTATTGAGTTGCTATTTTTCATGCTTATTCTTTTTGCATTGTCAGCCCGCCAAACAAAAATATCCAAAACATTATATATATTCTCTTTATGCGTACTATTATTAGGTAGTGCCTGGATTCTCAAAAAGCAATATACCACTATAAAACCACAAAATGTTTCTGACAAGGTATATAACGGAGGATACATTGACCTGATTGCATACTGTGATGACCGCCCTGATAATCACTATTTTCTAGATGCAGGAACGTTGCTTTACTATCGTGGAAGCGCTTATACATCGGCACCTTTCCATCCACGGAATTCCCTTATCACAGGCTGTTGGTATTCCGGCGCACCTGTATTGTATGAGCGTACTGCTGAGTATGCTCCGCAAGATATAACGATTCATTTAGTTGTCTCACCTGATTTGCCTACACAAAGTAAAGCTGTCCTTTCTTACTTTGAAGAATGGCGAGGCACAGAAGCTGTTTTCGAAGAATCTTTCACCGTATCTAATGGCGGTGTGTATGAGGTGTACAAATTTTAACAAAAATATCTCCTATCACAAATGAGCTTGTGAATACACATCACAAGCTCATTTATTTAACACTAATAAGTATTTAGTTTTCTTTCTGCACCCTTTCATAAAACTGATTCGTATGCATATCCAATGTATAAACACCATCAGCAAATCCAAGCTCCGGAATACTGATTTGTTGTATCATTTCACCACCCCGTCGGCTTAGTGTCAACGTCTCTCCGTTTTTTAAACTAAAATTGACACATGGCTTACCCAAAGAGTCCCATTCCAAATAATTGTCACAATAAACAATCATTGATTCACCCGGCATAAGCTTATACACCGGTAGTGAACAATAATTCCAGATATCGTTATCAGACAAATAATAGTTACTGAGGTATCGCCCTTTTGTACCTATATTGGTTATTTCTATATAATCGTTATTCCCTTTTGCGGATATACCGGTTATAAGCAGTTCTGCATCCGCACGCTGAGAGCAAACGCATGTAAGTGAAAGAAAATCATTTTCTATCCAATCGGCATCTATCTCTATCGAGGATGAATATATTTTTTCTCCATTTACCAGCCAATACTCAAACGAATACTGCGGATGTGGCTGCGCCGATATATGTACCGGTACCTCTTTATAATAGACTCCTTTAAATGAATCTTTATTTATCGTTGCATAGTCAATGGATAATGCAATATTATCAGGATTTTCAACCTCTAGCGTATAGGTTGATACTCCCCACAATTCTGAAAGATCCTTTGAGACAAAACCTTCACGATGCTCCAAGAAGTATACTACACGATCAATTTCACGTTGGATATCTTCATCAGAAACAACATCCGGCGAGGGGTAATTATCCACAAAAAAAGTTGTGTTGGCAACTGCATAGGACAGTTCCGAACTCCTAATCCCATGCATCTCTTCTAAAATCGGAACTACATACTCTTTGGAAAAGTAGTAATTCTGTAAGGACAGGAGATATCGGATATAATACTCTCTACAATCATCACGTGTCATAAGATTGGCAAAAAATTTATCATACGGTTTTTCCGAATTGATTCTATCGGAAGTAGACATACTTACTCCACGCTCTGTAAAGCCAAAACAATAATCCAAATCATATAACAAAAACCGATATCTTCCGTCAAAAATACTATTTTCTTCATATTTGCCGTCCGGCGCAATATATCGATATATCTTAAAATTATTCTTTAGTGAATCCGTATTACAGTTATAGTTATGTATTGCCATATATTGTAAAAAATTTTCAATGTCCACGAAGTCATTCAGCGCATTCCAATTTTCTTCTTTCGTCAGATCACAGGACGAATAAAAAGCATACTTTTCGTTGTATTCATCAATCAAAAAATGTGTTGTTTCATCATCATCGTTGACTTCGTAGGGAATGTTATCCATAGTACCTTCCAACACATGTATCGTCCCATCATAATCTCCATATGTATCGCGAAAATACCATTCGTCATAATTTGTAACAAACCAATATGGACCATAATATCTATTATTAAAATACACTGCAACGGGACTGGAGCATTGTGCATCGGGGAATCCTGCATCCAGACATATACGCGATGCAAGTTCACTTCGAATAAAAGCATATCCCTGATCGTTTCCACTGTTTCGCACGATAACCCTCTTCAATTTACTAATCAAAGCGTTATTTTCATCATATTGATTGTCAAAGAAAACATTTTCAAATTTCTTGATTTCATCATACTCCGAACGGGCATACAAACGAAAAGAGGCCTGATCGCGCCCACGATTGTAAGCGCCATGTATACGAAAACCACATTGCTGTGATAATGACAATGTTCCATCCTCTTGAAAAAGAGAAACATGTACTTCACGTTCGGTCTGACTGCCACGTTGATGCTTTTCTGCACTGGACAGAAGGCCTGTTTCCTCATCAAAAAAAATGTCATCCGGGGCAGACACGCACAATACCGGAATTTCGTATCGCTCTTCAACATAATCTCCCACAATAAAACTGCGCGAAAAGACTTCTGACAAAGTTCCATCCTCGAAAGCAACCTGGAACCGTATTGTATATGGGCATTCTATTTCCTCGCACCAGATGTCAATTCCATTTTTATATACAAAGGCAGATTCATTGTTATGGGATGGCATGCTGCCATCCATTGTATATATAATTTCCGAAACCGTATCTCCTGATATTTCTAAAACAAAACCTGTAGAATAAAACCCACTTTCATGAGATACCACAATAGTATTTACATCTTGTTCCGATTCATCTGCTTGCATTCCCGTATTATCTCTACTGAACATAACCAACAACAAAATAATAAACACCACTATTATTGCAATTCTTTTCTTTTGGTTTCCTAATATTTGTTTCATTCGATGCACTTCCTGTTTCATTCCACCGCACAAATCATCCCTACGGTAATAATAAGTATATTATCATACAGCAAAAGGGCGACACAAGTAGAAAGAATAACTGCACAAGAACGCAGAAGTAATATTATTTGCAGGGTTATATTTGCAAATCATGTATGATATAATCGAGAAATGGGAGAAAAGAAAAATGACAAATAAAACTTATAGACAAGAGCGAAAAAGCTTACTGACTAAAGCTAAAGCCGTTCTTTTGGAACAGCGGATTGCTGCTGTCCTCCCATTGGATGACCATGCATCGCAAGATGGGACGTATCGCATTCGAAGTATTTACTTTGACACAGTAGCTAATTCTGCATATCAGGAGAAAAACATGGGGATATCGGATCGTGAAAAAATCCGGCTTCGTTTTTATGGTGTAAATCCATCCACTGTTAAACTGGAAAAAAAGGAAAAACGTGAGAATCTCATACATAAAGAAGTCATTCTGATAAATCGTGAAACCGCAGAGGCTATGATGAAAGGTGACTTTACTATGCTATTATATTATGATGCACCATTGGCCAAAGAAGTGTATGCCAAAGCAATGGCGACAGGCCTTGTACCGGTTGTTGTGGTAGACTACCTAAGAAAAGCATATGTATATCCTACTGCATCAGTTCGGATTACGTTTGATTATGAATTATCTGCCGAAATCACTTCTGAAAATATGTGGACCCCAAACGAATGCTATGACGTAATAGGCAACAATGTGATTTTGGAAGTCAAGTTCAACAAATACCTTCCAACACATATTAAGGAATTAGTGTCCAGTGTACCCGGTGCCAAAATTGCATTATCAAAATATGTTATGTGCAGAGATTCACTAAGAGAGAAACACGGATATCTTGTAGGAGGCAAAGTATGAATTCAATAAAACAATTATTGCAAGAAAATATGGAACAATTAGGAATGATTGAATCTTTATCATTTACAACAGTTGCTTTTTCCATGTTGGTATCGCTTATTTGTGCGATTATGATTTATATTGTATATCGGCATTTTTATAAAGGTGTTTCCTTTTCCGAAAACACCGGCATGTTGATTATCATGCTTAGTCTGGTTACAACATTCATTATTTTGTGTATTTCATCCAATCTTGTATTGTCACTTGGTATGGTTGGTGCACTTTCCATCGTTCGTTTCCGTGCTGCAGTAAAAGAGCCTTTAGACGTTGGATTCTTGTTTTTAGCAATTGCTGCAGGTATTACCTCTGGTGCACGGCTATACGAAGTAGCATTAGGAGGAACCATCATCATCTGCCTGATATTTGCTATTGGATTTTTCTTAATAACCGGACGCCGTTCTTATTTGTTGGTAATTCGTTATAACGGCGAAGCAGAAGATGAAATTGACGAATGCTTAGATGGTGAAAAGAAAAAATTCCGTTCAAAGATAAAGAACGGAAATATTACAGAGCTTACATATGCAATCAGTTGTGACGAAGAACTTGTAGATGAGTTAAACAACATAGAAGGCGTAGAAAACGTTGTATTAGTTCAGTACACGCAGGAAGCATAGACGTATATATACTATGTACTTTACCTTTTAATATTTTCATAAAACCGGCTTAATTATGTTGTCTGAATCAACAATACAATTAAGCCGGTTTTTATACTCTGGATAGCACACTCATTTCCTTTTCATTCTTTCTTCATCACAATATCTGAAAAAATGAATAATTACAATTCCCACTATACTCAGAAATTCCCGTATATCTTTTATCACTCCGCTTATTGCGCTTGTACTTTTTGATATACTGCTCTTATTTCAACTCCGTCGTAATCAAGTGGCACCTCTATCCTGGTTTTCGTTGACTCAACATCGCCTTCCCAACCCACAAAAGCATATCCATCTTTTGCTGTTGCATTCAATACGATTGGGTAATCTGTAAAATAATATCCTTGCCAGCTTCCATTATCAAATTCGGCATTCAAAGTGTTTATTTCAACATTTCCGGCTTCAGGCAAATTTGTCTGTAAGCTTATATCGGCTACTTCCCCTTGCAAATCCAAATCGGTTTTCATATATGAAAACATATACTCTTTTCTTTGAAAAAAGAAATTTCGGATACTGTTTATACCAGCTTCAAACGTATCTTCTCCTTTATTCTCTCCATAAAACCTATCCAAATTAAGGAGCATTGCTTCTTTCCGTTTTTGTTCATAATTATCAATAAGCGGAAGTACTTTTTCATCTTTAAAGTATCCATTATATAAGTCCATCATCGTTATGACAAACTGCTTTTTCACTTCCGGAATTTGCATCAACGCATGAAACATTTCATTATGAAAATCCACTTCTGCAATGGTATCAAATTCTACCAAGTACTCTTCCAGCTCTCCCTCTTCTGTATTAACGTCAAAAAGCATCCATCGCCATCTGCCGTCTTCATATGCACTATCACCTATCGTTCTGCTTTTCCATAAAGCAAAATTTGTATGCGGCCAGTCCCGCTTACGAGAAATGTAAATCTGTGTACAATAATAGTCCAAATAGCTTTGGATATCCATTTTCCTGCATAACTCCTGATAATTATCCTGTATTGAAAAATCCGTATGAATTACATACTCTTCAAACGCATGATAATCCTCCAAGTCTTCTGCTGTTCCCTCTTTTACATCTCCATTCTTTATTATTATTACATTATCTTCATCTACACCATAATATGTATGAATATAGGACTCATCATAATTTTGGGCAATATAATACATTCCCCAATATTCTCCATTTAGAAATACTGCGCAGGGAATCATCTTGGGATTTGAAAACGCTCTATCCGGAATCAATTCAGACATAAGGTAATCCTTTATCTTTGTATCCGTATCATTCCCTCCATTTGTTAATTGAAGCGTTTCCAAAGCATCTTCTTCATCAAAAAAGGTATGTGTAATATATTTATTTCCATCCATCTCCTCTCTTGCATGAAGACGAAAACCTTTTTGTGCATAAGCCCTGCTACTAAGTCCTCTGACAGCAATTCCCAAGCTCTGACGCCATACAAGCTCTCTTTCTACATCAAAAAACTCAATCTGTGCCGGTCGTTCCCATGTTGGCCCGGTTTGATTATAATTAGTGTACCAAAATTCCCATGGCTGGTCATTCGGACCTGTTCGTTCCCAAAAGTCACCTGTTATATAAATACCTGTATCATGATCAAATAAATTTTCCGGTGCTGTTACCAGCGAAACCACCGCTAAATCATCATAGCCTTTTTTCTGCTGATAATCCATAAAATAACTTTTGGTAACAACTTTGCTTGCACTTCCTGAATGACGATTAATCACCGCTGCTCGAATCACTACTGCTTTGTCCAGTGTATCTTCCGGAATTGTATATCCCGGTACTATTTGTTCCGCCTGTTTTATCACTTCTTCAAGATATCCGACGGATGTATCTGTTCTATTTGCATATATATTTTTTCTTTCAGATAATTTCTGAAGTGATATCGGCTCCGTATATTCCATTCCGTTATCTGAAGTTGGTAAGCTCCCATCTGTTGTATATACTATTTTAACATCTGCACCTATTTTTCCTTCCAAATCCGGAAGTTTTTCATCTTCACAATCTGCAAAAGATAGTTCTAAATATTTTTCATCCTGATAAAAACCACTTTCCAAAGAAAAGATTGGTTCTTTAAGAGATGCTTGATAATAACTATTCTTATTATCTATTCCAGGTGTAGATTCCCCCATATCCCAATAAGAACTTCCATCTGCTTTTCTAAAGTAAGAAATATTATCTTCTAATTGCGGAAGCTTTACAGAATCTATTACCACACCACTGGTATTCAATAAATATATTGTTTCCTCTCCGTCTTCCATTAAAACAGGGATATGTATGCCTCCCTCCTTGTAAGGCATTCCGGTAGTTGTCAAAAGCAAATACCCCTTAGGCGCAATGGATAATCCTTTCAAATATGCTCTGGTATCCTTATTCTGTTTATCATTTGTAATATAATAATCTTCCAGAGAAAGGATTTCTTCTGTCGGATTATATAATTCTATATATCCACAATTTGCCCCTGTTAACTTATAGTAAGAAAAAGATTTTTCACACACCTCATTAATACACAAATTTTTTTCAAAATGTTCTTTCTTTTCCCATTTTATTGCAAGTGTTACCATAACACACGAAAAGAACAGAACGTATATCAATGGGATTATCTTTTTTAAAATATACCCTTTGTTCATTTGCATTTCTCAACAACTTTCACATTTTTATAAAATTCATTGTATCACACTTTAAAAATCTTTTATATGTATTCTTTTGGGCAATCATCTTCTTTTCACGCCCATTCTTAAAATCAACTTGATTAAAGCTTCATTTAGATGCAAAATGTAATAAATAACTTTATCAATAATAATGGAGTTCCTTATGAAAAAGAAATATTTGATGTTTCTCTCGATACTTCCGGCATTTCTTTGGATAGTGCTTATCTATTATAAAACCGGTATTTTATTTGAAACAAATGACGATCGCTATATTTCAGAAATACTCTCGGGTGCTCTTACCGGCACTCCAACGGCACATACGACATATGTAAACTATTTACTTTGCCTTCCGCTTATGTTTCTATATCGCATCACCGCAAACATTGCCTGGTATGGCATTTTGCTGATTGTTGCCCAAGTTCTCTGCTATAGCATACTAATCTACGCCTTCTATACAAAGTGGAAGCTTTATTCTCTTTTGTTTTTTCCTGGAGTACTATGCTCCGGTTTATATATAACAGGATTTTTACAGTACACTTCTACTGCCGCTTTACTGGCAGTAACAGGTTATGTTGCTTTACTTATGTTTTCTGATTCAAAAACAAAATACAGCATCTTTTTCCTTTGTGAACTATTCGCCTTTCTCCTTCGTTACCAAGCGATGCTAATGATTCAGCCGCTTGGCCTGCTAACCTTTTATGGATTATTATTAACAAAAGATGTATCGGATTCAAAAGACACAAAGATGTCTATCCGTTCCTTTTTCAAAAATAATTTACACCCTACATTATTTCCGGCAGTACTCTTGTTTTTTACTATGCTTATCGGACTTTTGGGTAATCAGTTAGGGTATCACTCTTCCGATTGGAAAGAATATATCCGTTTCAATGATGCACGTACTGAACTACTTGATTACTACGGTACTCCGGATTATTCTTCTGCAAAAAGCGTTTTAGATAACTATAATGTATCTGAGGCAGAATATCTTTCTTTTTGCAACCTCACTATTTTAGAGGGAAATATATCCGCTGATTGCTTACAGGAATTAGCAGCTTTATCAAAAGAACAATATTATAGCATACACAATCCATCTATTACAGATAGTATTACTTCCTCCATTACCAATTACCTATCCGATGGACATTGGCTTATAAACAGGATTCCTATCATTCTGTGGATTGGTTCTATTATTGCTCTCATTGTCCTTCATAAATTTACCTATATCATTCCTCTTATCGGACTATTTTTAGGAAGAACGATTACTTGGTCATACCTTCTTTATCGTGGTCGTATCCCCTCTCGTGTTAGTATTCCGATATATATTTGTGAAATCATTTTTCTGATTGTAATCTTTAGCAAGATTTTGCCAAACACATCTGCTTTCAGAAAACCGAGTCCACAATTTGCTATAGCTACGCTTACACTTGGACTACTATTTATGGCGATTGCATCTAAATCGTGTTTGATGCAATACTCCTATGTAAAGCAAACCAATCAAACACAAACTACTTTTGATCAAGGTTTTGAGGAATTGCAGGATTATTGTTTATCACATCCTGACAATATTTATCTTATTGAAGCACAGGCACTGGGATACTATAAAGGCAATGCCTTATCTCCGGCTATGTACCAGCCCCGTAACAGTTTAGCCAGCGGCTGCTGGTACTCTCAAAGTCCACATATGGTAAACGCTGTCAGCTCTTATATTGGCAACACTAAAGCTACCGAAACCGCATCTGGCAATACATCTTTATACTTTATTGCTGCAGACGGCGAAGAGGAGCGTATCACTCCTATCTTAACGTATCTATCTGAATATACCGGTCATTCATATATAGTATCTGACCAGTTTACTGTTTCACATGGCGGAACATATCTGGTATATTGCTATCGGTAAAACGTATATAAAAAACAGCTACTCAGACTGAGTAGCTGTTTTTCATTTCATATTTTATAACTATTCTTTAGTATACTAATGGTAATGCATCAAATGCACCATCTTTTCCTGCAATAATTGCAAATGCTCTAAAGTCATCAGTATCAATTGTAATTGTATGTGCATCAATGTCTAAGTCTCTTAAAATTGTTGCACTACCATTTTCATTTACAACAGCTACCGCATAATCTGCGTATGCTGGGAAAGTATATGGCACTGTCATTGTGATACGAATCTTCTGAGCTGTCTGCTCCACGTTTGTACCATCACGTTTCAACATGTCTACCTGATAATATGTTACCTTCTTTGCCTCTACCTGTGCAATTGCCAAATCCATTGCTGCTCTTGCTAATTTACCAGGTCTTGCATCCTTAATAACAAGCTTTGGTTTGCTATCTCCTACAGCACCTTTTACAGTAGCTGCATCTGTAATTGTTGCGATGTCATATAAGCTTGAACATAATGAGCTTGTACTGATTGTACTTGGAATCTTTTTGCAATAAGCCGGTTTTGGCAAGGTTGCCAAAGCAACCGGGCTTGCAACTCTATATGCATTAAAAGTACCCTGTGGCGCTGAGATAATTGCAAAGGTATCAAAATAACTTGCATCAACGGTAACAGATGACGGATTCGCATCAATATCACCTAATATTTCCATAGAACCATCTTCTTTTAAGCTAAGAATCGCATAATCTTTCGTTGTATCCCAACCATCTGCAAATTCAAGTGCTACTCTAATTGGACTGTAAGTAGAAGTAATATCTCTACACCAACTGTTTAAATACGCCTCTAAATCAGCGTCAACAACTCGCACAACACTTCCGCCAAAAGATTTCGCTATGCTATCAAATGCTGCAAGAGCCGCTGGACCACAAATAGGCTCATCAATTGTCAGTCTTACACCAATATTTTTAGATAACTGCTCCCATGTAAGACCTGCATAGAGTCGTGTCGTCGTTTCCGGTGTAGAAATGCTAACACGTGCAAAATGTTCTCTATCACTGTTTACTGAGTACACTTTACCTTCGTTCAAAGGTCTTGCTTCTGCTTTCATCTGATTAGCTGGTGCAATAAAAACTGTAAGTGCCATCACGATGGCAAGACTTGTTGCTATTAATTTTTTCATTGTGCAACCCTCCGTTTTGTTTATCAAATTCCTTAATTCATATATGTAAATACAGATTTACATAATATTATAATCAAAATACCAAATTATCGCAAAAACTTCAAGTATTTTCGCATTCAATATAGACATTCCTCTAATATTTTCTATAGTATTCCGACTATTTCAATTCATAAAAATATTCGTCCAACCATTCCATTCGCTGGTTTTGATAATTTACCAATTCCGTAATATCGTCATCAATCTCATACTCTGACCATCGCTCTGCTTCTCTGGAATAAACTCCGGAATGCAAAAGATACTCCCTATTTTGTTCCAAAATCGCAATTATATTATCGTTGGCCAAAACTTCCTTCCGATACTTTTGCCATCTGCTTATAAACGTATCATAAACTCCATCTATTTCATAATAAATCATGGTTGAAACAGGTGCATCCCAATATGTAACCTCCACATCCTCATTAAATCGGACTCCATTCTCTGCATTTGGATCATGTACATTTCCAAATGTCAAATCCAAATCCCATGGTATGTGACGCATTACATATTCTCCCGGTGCCGACACGTCTGCTGCCAAATACAAATTTTTAAAGGTATTATCACTGGCAGAGCATGTCATCATAAACAGCACCATGTCACATGCATTTTCCAAATCAATTTTATTGTCAGCCCCACCATATTGCCAATAATCTCTATAAAAGATATTTAAATAGTCTCTAATCGGATACCATGCCGCATCATAATCTGTTATTACCTTTGGATATCGGATTCGTATAGGCAGTGAAATTCTCCATTTATTTTGAACTGATACTTGTATTTCCTCATCACTCGGTTCATCCCAGTCAATAATTTTATACAATACATCATTTGCATCTAAGTTAAGCTTCTTTTCATCAACTGGTTCTACCAGACAATACAGCCCCAGATATTCGCCGTCCAATATTACCTCTGTATACTCCATCCTCGGTCCCGGCTCGTCAACAGTGCCATCCATCAGGTCCATCTGTTCCCATATTTGTGCTGCGCTCTTTTCTCTGATTTTTGTGGAATCACTCATAAGTGCATTCAACTTCCAGCTATTATCAGCTCTCATTCCCAGAAGCGGCATTTCTAAATTCTCTTCATTCTCATCCAATAACGATAACGAATATCCCTTTTTAGGATACACACTGGAACTAATCCCTTTCGCATGATAGCAAACCTTCGACTCAAGAATTTCATAGTTCGCATCCCCCCTTCCCGGATCAAACACTCTTATCTGTCCGTAGTATTGAGTTTCCGAACCATAAAACTTTTTATCCGGATCCACTTCATAGGGTATTTCTTCTGCCTCTTCATATCGTTCCGTATCTATTGAAATAATGGGTAATCCCGATGCAACCAATGTCATCCGGCAATATCCGTCTTCTGTCAAAAACCAAACCGGAAATTCATAATTGTCTCTTATTGCGTCTGCCTTTTTCTCCCAATATGCATCTCCTGTGGTACATAAGAACGTATCGTTTTCCGTTGTAAAAAAGCCTTCCCATTCTATTACTTCCGGATTCTGTGAAACATACAGCCGTTTTTCTTTTTGGTCATAAGGCACGAGTGTATTTTCGAAAAATATCTGCGTGTTATCCGTCATTTCAAACCGGTCAATATTTTGCAGAAATGACACATCCTCCACTATTGCAATTCCCAGCACACTATCTACATATTCGATTGGTTTTCCATTCACTTCGTAGCTTGGATTAAGATTTCTTTTATCTGCATCATGCCAAAACACCAGCAGGAGCAAACCTATACTTATCCCTCCAAGCAAACACGCTCTAATCCTGTTCATGTACCAAAAAATCCTTTACTGCTTCTGCTTCTTCTCCAGCATCTTTTTAATATACGCACCCGTATACGAAATTTCATTCTTTGCAACCTCTTCCGGCGTTCCTTTTGCGATTAATGTGCCGCCGCCATCGCCGCCTTCCGGTCCCATGTCCAGAATATAGTCTGCGGTCTTAATGACATCCAGATTATGCTCGATAACTACTACGGTATTTCCGCCTTCTGCCAGTCTGTGCAGGATATCAACCAGCTTGTGTACATCTGCGAAATGGAGTCCCGTTGTCGGCTCATCAAGAATATAAATCGTCTTGCCTGTACTTCTCTTAGATAACTCTGTTGCCAGTTTAATACGCTGTGCTTCACCGCCTGACAATTGTGTAGATGGTTGCCCCAATTTCACATAAGATAAGCCAACATCGTTTAATGTCTCTATCTTACGTTTAACCGATGGAACATTTTCAAAAAACGGTAACGCTTCTTCCACGGTCATGTCAAGCACGTCAAAAATACTCTTACCCTTATATTTCACATCAAGGGTTTCTCTGTTATAACGTTTTCCCTGACATACTTCACAAGGTACATATACATCCGGCAGGAAATGCATTTCAATTTTGATGATACCATCTCCGCTACAAGCTTCGCAACGTCCGCCCTTTACGTTAAAACTGAAACGTCCCTTTTTATAGCCTTTGGCTTTTGCATCCGGTGTAGCTGCAAACAAATCACGGATCATATCAAATACACCCGTATATGTCGCAGGATTAGAACGTGGCGTTCTTCCGATTGGAGACTGGTCAATATCAATTACTTTATCAAGCTGTTCCGTTCCAAGTACCGCTTCGTGTTTTCCCGGTATCGTCCTTGCTCGGTTCAGATTCTTTGCCAGATATTTATATAATATTTCATTAATCAGCGAGCTCTTTCCGGAACCGGAAACACCGGTCACGCAGGTCACAACACCAAGCGGAATATCTACATCAATATTTTTCAAATTATTTTCTTTTGCACCTTTTACGGTTAAATATCCCGTTGGCTTCCGGCGCATCTTTGGTACAGGAATCTGTAATTTTCCACTTAAATACTGTCCTGTAATAGATTCCGGTACTTTACAAATTTCAGCCGCTGTGCCTTCTGCCACTACTTGTCCACCATGGCTTCCTGCGCCCGGTCCGATATCCACAATATGGTCAGCCGCCCACATGGTATCTTCATCATGTTCTACCACAATCAGGGTATTTCCCATATCTTTTAGATTCTTTAATGTCCGAATAAGTTTATCATTATCACGCTGATGAAGCCCGATGCTTGGCTCGTCCAAAATATAGCATACGCCAACAAGACCGGAGCCTATCTGTGTCGCCAGTCTGATACGTTGAGCCTCACCACCCGAAAGTGTAGCCGTCGCTCTGGATAACGCGAGGTAATCAAGTCCCACGTCATTCAAAAAGCCTACACGCGCCCTGATTTCTTTCAGAATCTGCTTTCCTATCAACTCCTGCTGTGGTGTAAGCGTCAGGCTATTCATAAACTCATGAAGCTTTCCTAACGATAGTGATGTAATTTCGTGTATATTCTTATCACATACCGTTACCGCTAATGATTCCAGCTTCAATCTACGTCCGCCACAAAGCTTACATGGTGTAATACGCATGAATTCCTCATACTCTGCCTTTGCTGTTTCCGAAAAAGTCTCACGATATCGCTGCTCTACGTTCTTTATCAGTCCCGGAAACGCAGTCGGATATACACCCTCACCGCGCTGTCCTTTATAGTAAACGCGGACCTCTTCACCATTTGTTCCATGAATTAAAATATCACGGACTTCCTGCGGATAATCTTTAAAAGGAGTCTCCAGACTAAATCCATAACGCTCTGCCAAGGCACGCAAAAGTGCATTAGAAAAGCTTCCTTCATCTTTGCAGGACTGCCATCCCATTACCTGAATGGCACCCTCTTTAATGCTAAGACGCTCATCAGGAATCATCAATCCCACATCAAATTCCATACGATATCCAAGTCCAAAGCAATCTGGGCAGGCACCAAATGGATTATTAAACGAAAAACTTCTTGGTTCTATTTCGCTAATACTGATTTCACAATCAGGACAGGCAAAGCTCTGGCTGAACGTAAGCTGTTCGCCATCAATAACATCTACAATAGCAAGTCCGTCTGCCAGCTCCAACACGCTTTCCAAAGAGTCTGTCAGGCGACGTTCAATCCCTTCTTTTATGACAAGTCTATCAACTATAACTTCTATACTATGCTTGATATTCTTTTCCAGCTTGATTTCTTCTGACAGATCATATAAATTGCCATCAATACGAACGCGTACATAACCGCTTCGTCTCGCTCTCTCCAAAACTTTGGCATGTTCACCTTTACGCCCTCTTACAACCGGTGCAAGCAGCTGAATTTTTGTCCCGCTTTCCATATTCATAATATAATCTACCATTTCATCCACGGTAGTCTTGTGAATTTCTCTGCCGCATTTCGGACAATGGGGAATTCCGATTCTCGCATACAAAAGTCTGAAATAGTCATATATTTCCGTTACTGTACCTACTGTGGAACGGGGGTTTCTGTTGGTAGATTTCTGGTCAATGGAAATCGCCGGCGACAATCCTTCTATCTTTTCCACATTCGGCTTCTCCATCTGTCCAAGGAACTGCCTTGCATAAGAAGATAAGGATTCCATATATCTTCTCTGACCTTCCGCATAAATGGTATCAAAGGCAAGAGAGGATTTCCCGGAACCTGACAGTCCTGTCAGAACCACAAATTCATTCCGTGGTATATCCACATTCAATCCTTTTAAGTTATGTTCATTCGCCCCACGGATTTTAATATATTCTCTTGGGCGCATCTTTACATTTGCCACGTTGTTTCTCCTATCAGTCGGTTTTCTTTAAACCTTTATTCTAAATTTTCATATATTTTCTTCAACTCAATCATCTTATCACGAAGCTCTGCTGCCGCCTCGAAATCCAACTCTGCCGCTGCTTTTTTCATCTTCTTCTGAATGTCTGCAATGAGCTTTTCCAGTTCTTCACGGCTCATGGATTCAGGGTCCTTTTCAAACTTCACTTCTTCAGCCGCAATATTTCTTGATATGCTGATCAAATCCCTTACTGCCTTTTTAATGGTCTGCGGCGTAATTCCATGCTCTTCATTATATGCCTGCTGAAGCCGTCTTCTTCGCTGCGTTTCATCTAACGCTCTTCTCATAGAATCTGTTATCACATCCGCATACATGATGACTCTGCCTTCCGCATTACGTGCAGCACGTCCTATCGTCTGAATCAAAGATGTTTCCGAACGCAGAAAGCCTTCTTTATCGGCATCCAATATCGCCACAAGGGATATTTCAGGAATATCCAGCCCTTCTCTTAACAGGTTGATTCCGACAAGCACATCAAACACATCCAAACGCATATCCCTGATAATTTCAGCACGCTCCAGTGTATCAATATCGGAGTGCAGATATTTCACACGGATTCCGACTTCTTTCATGTAATCCGTCAAATCTTCCGCCATCCGTTTGGTAAGTGTCGTCACCAAAATCTTATTTTTCTTTTCAATCTCTTTCTTTACTTCAAAAACAAGATCATCAATCTGACCTTCTACCGGTTTTACCACTACTTCCGGGTCTAAAAGACCTGTTGGTCTGATAATCTGTTCTGTGCGAAGCAGTTCATGTTCTTCTTCATATTTCGCCGGAGTCGCCGACACGAAAAGCATCTGGTCAATACGCGCTTCAAATTCCTCAAAGCAAAGCGGTCTGTTATCCAGTGCAGACGGAAGCCTGAAACCATATTCCACCAACGTATTCTTTCTGGAACGGTCTCCCGAAAACATCGCACCTATCTGCGGAACCGTCATGTGGGACTCATCAATAATGATCAAATAATCATCATGAAAATAATCCATTAAGGTAAACGGTGTTGCCCCCGGCTCTAAACCATTTAAATGTCTGGAGTAATTCTCAATCCCCGAACAAAAACCTGTTTCACGAAGCATTTCTACATCAAAATTCGTACGCTCGGAAATTCTTTGTGCTTCCAGCAGCTTATCTTCTCCCTTGAAATAGCGTACACGTTCTTCCAACTCTTTTTCTATATTCTCGCAGGCTGCGTCAATTTTATTCTGTGCAATAACATAATGGGATGCCGGGAAAATAGCCACATGGTTTAATGCCGCATGTGCCTTTCCTGTTAACGGGTCTACCTCCGTAATTCTGTCAATTTCATCTCCAAAAAACTCTATACGAAGCAGGAAATCTCCGCCCTGTGCAGGATACACTTCTAACGTATCTCCGCGCACACGGAAAGTCGCACGTTCTACATCAAGGTCATTACGTGTATACTGAATTGCAATCAATTCTTTTATTACTTCATCACGGTCTTTAACCTGTCCCGGTCTGAGTGATACGATTAATTCCTGATATTCATCTGGGCTTCCCAAGCCATAAATACAGGATACGCTGGCTACTACCACTACATCCTTACGTTCCGATAAAGATGCCGTTGCCGACAAACGTAATTTATCAATCTCATCATTAATCGAAGAATCTTTTGCAATATAAGTATCCGAAGACGGTACATACGCCTCCGGCTGATAATAATCATAATAGGACACAAAATATTCTACTGCGTTTTCCGGAAAAAATTCTTTAAATTCTCCGTAGAGCTGCCCTGCCAGCGTCTTATTATGGGCAATAACAAGCGTCGGTTTATTAAGTGCCGCAATGACATTTGCCATCGTAAATGTTTTACCAGAGCCGGTAACACCAAGAAGGGTCTGAAACTGATTTCCTTCTTGAAATCCTTTCACAAGAGCATCTATTGCCTGTGGCTGGTCGCCGGTGGGTGCATATTCACTGTGTAATTTGAACTCCATTTTGCCACTTCTTTCTCAAAAACTTATATTTTAGATTGTACAGATTATAAAAAATTATGGACAAATTATCCTTACTTATGCCTGATACAGCTTTTATTAGCATATCATTCATAGGATAATTTGTCCATATATTTCAGAACATTTGTTCGTTTTTGGTGTTAGAATTTTCCTCCGCCACCGCCATGTGATCTGCCGGAAGAAGAAGTATGCGTACGGGAACCACCGGAGTTTGTGTCTTTCGGCTTCGCCCGACGGTCTACACGTCTGTAAAGGAATAAGTCACGGGATTCTGTTACTTTCATGCTACCGTTTTTCACATAGTCTGCAGCTTCTGACTGTTTATGTACCGATTTAAGTTGAGCTGTCATACTGCTGGTTACAATAAGTGCCACAACCAGACCGATAACTAACGAAACAACTAATTTCTTTACGTAGCTAAAATCTTCTTTCGGAAGATTTCCTATATCATACGGATTTCCATTTAATGCCTGTGTAATGAATTCGTCACAGAGATCAGCATAAGTTACAAAAGCATCGTAAAAATACCCATTGCTTAAGTCATCCAAAAACTGATCTGCCATATATTCACGGCCGGCATCGGTAACTGCTGTAATTCCGTAACCTGTAGTCGAGATATACCAATCTGAATCTTCCATGCTTATAAGCAACAATACACCATCTTCGGCATAGCCGTTATAATCATAAAAGTCATCTGCATAATCTCTCGGTGTTTCACCATTCAAACTATTGGTAGTAACAACTACAATGTCCATCTGCTGATTTTGGCTTATTGTCTCCAGCTTTGCGAGCAAATCACTTTCCTCGCTGTCCGTGAGAAGATCCGCGTCGTCAACAAATAACGGCATGTCACTCTGTGCAGAGGCAGGCATAGACAGACCCAGACACAGAAGACCGGCAAATACGATTCCAAATAGTCTTTTTTTCATTGTCTACACCTCCTTACAGCAACCACATCAAATAGGATATTGCGTAAATAGCAACACCTATTAAACCTGTCAAACCAAACAACCACTTTTTATAAGCCGCCTTATCCAGCGGAAGATCGCCTGCAAATTTGCCTGTTTGCCCGTTCATTACAAAGACATATTTTTCTCCGTTCCATGTGGTATTCAATAGCCACACCGGATACAGGGCATATTTGGCTTTTCCGTTTTGTAAGCGGATACTTGTTGCTTCCGGCGTAACTGTGGCATAGCCTTGTACCGTAGCCGCAAATTCGTTTTCTGTACTCTTCTTAATACGCTCGTTTGCCCGTCCAATACTTTGTTCGGAGTCCACATCATATTTATCTGCCAGGTAACCGGCAAGGTATGCTGTTTGGAAATTCACTGCTTCGGAGAAATTGAACGGCTCAATAGATTCCATAAGTGTATCATCCATCTTGCTGGAACCGTCCACAGGCACACGTTCGAAGCCTATTTTTCCGCCACGGCTAACCGCATAAAAACTCGTTTCGGTATAGTCATAATTCTGGTCAGACCACGCACGGACCTTTGTTGCCTTGTAACGGATACTGGCGTCCGCATCAGCGTCAAATAACCACACCGGAACATAAATTCCCTTAATCTCATCAATGTGGTTCTGGTCCTTAAATACCTTCGGTAAAAGCCGCTTGCCATCGTAATGTTTCTTTAAAGCCGCTTTTGCAGCCTTCTTATCTACTTTGAACGGAATTACATAGTCCGGTTTTAAGCTACCCGAAAACTGCCCCATCATTACGATCGGATTATCACAGAAAGGACATGATGTTGCCGCAGTTGTTTCATCACCGACAATTTCACCACCACAGGATTTGCAGACATAAGAACGCAGTCCGTCTGCTTCACCATTTTCCCACTCAGTTCCGGCGGTATCATCCCAGGACATATTTTCTTCAGGCTCATTCTTTAATTCATTGTCATAGGAGGCCAACGTTTCCATTTCAAATTCCGTATCACAAAATGGACACTTCATTTTCTGCAATGTGCTATCAAAGGCAATCGCACCACCACAACATGGACATTTGTATTCTTGCAATGCTGCCATTTATTTCGCCTCCTTACTTTTTATCATTATCATCAAATACGTCACCACATTCAGGACAGAACTTCGGAGGATTGTGTGGATCTTCCGGTTCCCAGCCGCATTTATCGCAACGATAAAGTGGTGCTCCCTCAGGTTTCTTGGAACCGCAATTCTGACAGAATTTTCCTTTATTTACTGCACCACAGGAACAAGTCCATCCTTCATCTGCCGGCTTTGGAGAACCGCATTCAGGACAGAACTTACCTGTAGCCATTGTTCCACAAGCACATTTCCAACCATTTGCAGGTGCTGAAGGCGCCTGTTGCTGCATAGTTTGCATTGGCTGCTGCATTTGCTGCTGTGCTTGTTGCTGACCCATTGCAAACAGATTCTGTGCATTCATACCGCCTGCATTCATCGCCATTCCCATTCCGATGAATCCGTTCATGGCTCCGCCTTCATTAGCGGCTGCTGCCTTCATAGCATCTGCCTGAGCGCCTACCAGAGTTGCTGCTGCCATCGTAGGGTCGCGCATAATAGCGGTACGCTGTGCCTGTTTGATCATTTCTGCATCTTCTTCCGGCAGAGTAACTGATCCGAGAGCAATGCTCACAACCTGTAATCCACGTAACTCGCCCCACTTAGCGGAAAGTGCAGTATTCATAGCTTCTTCCAGTTCTGTATTATGAGATATAATCTGATTCGGACGAAGTTCCAGATCGGACAATCTGCCGAATGCCGGCTGTAATGCACTGATAAACTCTGTCTTTAACTGGTTTTCAATCTCATCACGGGTATATTCCTGTTCCACGTTACCGCATACATTTGTGTAGAACAGTAACGGATTTGCAATTTTATAGGAATATACACCTGAACAACGAACGGATACGTCAATATCCAAACCGATCTTAGAATCTACAACCCTGAATGGAATTGGATTCGGAGTTCCGAATTTGTTGTCAATCAATTCTTTTGTATTAAAATAGTAAACGCGCTGATCCTTGCCGGTATCACCACCGTATGTAAAACGCTTTCCGATGGCCTTAAAAGTATCAAGAATACTCTGACCAAGGGAGCCTGCAAAAATCGAAGGTTCCGTAGAAGTGTCATATGTAAATTCGCCCGGTTCGGCACAGACTTCTACAACTCTTCCCTGTTCCACAATCATCATACACTGACCATCAGCTACGGCAATACCGGAGCCGTTGGAAATAATATTATCGCTTCCTTTCGTGTTAGAGGAACGTCCGCTGATGCGTTTTTGTCCTTTTGTCACCATGACTTCCTTATCCATTGCCTCGCAATAGAAAAACTCTTTCCATTGATCTGCCAAAACGCCACCTGCGGCTCCCAGCCCTGCTTTAATAAGTCCCATAATAATTCTCCTTTTCTGTTTATTCTATTTTGAAATTTTTAATATAACCAAACCAAGCACTCCTCGATCTCCATCAACAGCCAAATCGTGCTTTCACCTCCCATGGTATAGGCAGTTATATAATAATTCCAACCGTCCTCCAGTGTAATATATACTCTATCTTCATCGCATTCCCAGGTAATATTACTATATTCTCCGGTATTTTCATACCAGCCTGTTCCGTCTGCGTACAGTTCCAAAGATACCCTGTTATATGTACCATCCGCTTCCTCATAAGGAATCATGACAGTTTCGCCGGACTCCGGATTAACCAAAGCATAGCCCTCCCAGAATGTATCGTCAAGGGATTTTTTATCAATGACCACATCCTCCATTGTTTCCGGTTCAAATACCACCCACTCATCATAACCGTATTCCGGATAAGTACAATTCTCGCTCCAAATACAATCCTCTGTGTAAATGTCCTCTAAGAACATATAGTATGATGTCTCGTTATCACCAAACATGCATTCATAAAAGGCCAACTCAGAATGAGGTGATTTTTCATACCGGTCATAGGCTTCCGAACCAGTTAAAGAGCAGTTACGGAATTCAAACCTGCCATCACCGTCTAAAATTTCCAATGCACCATATGCGCAATCCCGGATAGTGCTACTGTAAACATACATTTCTCCTGTCCCATCATAGCTTCCGATTCCATAGACGCCACAACCATAAAGATCCATAGCGCTAAGATTAATGTTCTGACAGCCATAAAAGTTAAGCACGTTCCCTGAACAATCACCAATCTCGGTATGTCCCATTGTCAAACCGGAAAGGGAAATGTTATTACATTCCTCAAAGTTCAACACCTGTGCATACCTGGGATCTATTACAATTTCCGTCAGATTTTCATTATCCCCAGAGATGAATAGTCCATCCACACGTTGAATTACAATCTCTACACCATCGAAGCATTCTTTCAGATTCACATAAGGGTGATTCTTATTCCACGTTTCCCCTTCTTCAGCCCAAACTTCTTCTATATATTGACTGAAATTATAATACCCGGGTGCAAACAGAATGGTAGCTCCCGGCTGTATTGCTTCTAAAAAGTCCTCCACAGTATCCACCTGTACGGCTTCCGAAAATTCTCCCGTCTCATTTTCCGAAGCAGTTTGATTTTCCGCCTCTGAAGCAGTTTCTTTCCCTGCCTTCTCCAGTGTGTTTTGTTCCTCTGCTACGGCACTTGTTTCTTCTGCTACCGTTTGTTCAGAATTCTCTTTTCCACATCCTGAAAGCATGCATACAAGCAAAAGCAGTACACACCATTTACAAAAAATACTTTCATTTCGTCTCATAATGTTCTCCATTAACCAAGTTTAATAAAACCAGATATCGCAAAATGGATCTTCCCACTTCATCAACACGCTTCCATTATTATCTGCATAAAAACTTATACAGCCGTATAAGTCACTGTCTGTTCCGTTGAAAAAAGCGGTTTGCCCCTCCTCCATTTTCCAAGTGAAGTCCTTTAAATTACTTTCCGTTACTCCTCCACCGGTATTTTCTATTCTAAAACAGCCGGTACCATCTGCACATAAGTCTACATGATAATCCGTTATTGCTCCCGTAACATCATCTACCTCCGGCAGGCTCGAGAAATTTTCTTCCATACTTCCCCGGATAGCAAAACCATTCCACCATGTATCTAAATAGACTTCCACATCAGATGTAATTTTTGTCAGATTCCCTTCATTTAACTCAGACAGTTCCGGCAAAGAATTTTCCGCAGCATCATATGCATCATCATATACATCATCGTATGTATCCGAATAGTCTCCGTATTCTTCGCTCCAGATACAATCCTGTTCTGAGACAGCCATATCTCCTTCAGACCAGAATTTCATCAGGCTTTCTCTTTCACCAAATCGACACTTGTTAAAGAAAAGCGCGCCACCAAACGATGAGAAATAGCCTACATCTTCTGAATTTTCCATCACACAGTTTTGGAAATTAACCACACCTTCGTTATAAATACAGAAAGGTCCGGCGCTACAATCATGTATTACACTGTCAAAAATATAATAATCTGCACCTACGTCATAGTTGCTAATATCAATTCCATAATAGCCACAACCATAAAGATCTAAATTGGAAAGAACCACACCTTCACATTCCGAAAAGGTCATAACGTTTCCGGAACACTCTCCCATTTCTGTATGTCCCAACGTCAGATTTGCCATGCATATGCCTACACAGCTATCAAACGCAAGAACATTTACGTCTCTTGGGGTTACCACAATTTCCGTATCCTTTGGATTTTTGGACATTCCTACAATAGCAAGACCATCTGCTTCTATCACCAGTTCCACACCATCATAACAGTCCATCGGTCTCACATATTCATATGTATTATCCCAGACTTCCCTCTGATTGGTTGGCCAGATTTTTTCCACATATTTACTAAGATTATACTTTCCCGGTTTCAGAAAAATCGTGGTACGCGGAGCAATGGCATCCAACAGTTCCTCCGACGAAGATACGACTACTATGTTTCTATCCAAAGTTCCCTCAAATTCGCAGGATTCATCAAATAATATATTCCCATAGAAAGAACTTTCCGTTGCAATCAGACTTGTCTCGTTCTGACCAAATTTACACTGTTCGAAAGTAATCACACTCTCCGGTTTATTGCAAACCATGCCTGAATGTAAGGCATTGTCGCTAAATGTACATTGTTTGAATGTCATTGTAGTTGAATAACTATCCACCACATAACTGAGTTCTCTTTCTACAGGAACTGCTTTGCCACAATTTTGAACCTGGCAATTTTCAAAGTTCACATCCGTTCCTTGCGAAATCGAAGTCATTCCGGCTCCGCATTTTTCCATGCTGCTGTTCTTCACAAGCAGATTGGTAACTTGGTATCCCAATACTCCATAAGCAGAACTGTTTTCGAACCGTACGTTGTCAACCCGGATATTCTTACAATACCAAAACTCCAGTAAGGAGCCCCAAGGGCCATCATTACCGGGTCCTTGGAAGCATAAATTCTCAAAGGCTATATTTTCACATTCGAAAAATTCTAAATAGGTTCCTGTAGTTTTATCTACTATAAGAGTAGGGCACTCTCCTTCTTTACCGCGGATAACCACGTCACTGACACATTGCATAGATACATATGGGCCATCGTCCAGATAGGCTATCGACATATACTCCGTAAGTTCGTATGATTCCTGATTTTCTATATTCAGCAGGAATTCTGATATATTATAAATCCCCTCATCCAGTACAATTTCCACGCCGGGCGCTATTGATTCTATCAGTGCCTGTGTCGTGTTAACATGAATCACGTTCTCATCTTCAACCGCAGATTCACTTGTAGTTTCGGATTCCTGCACAGTATTTTCTTCAGCAGTCGTCTCTTCTGTTTCCGGCGCTTTACTCTTTCCGCATCCACTTAAACCGCCAAAGCACATTGCTAATGCTACTATGTAAAACGCCACGTACCATTTCTTCTTCATTGTTTTCTCCATAACCGATTATGTACATTCACTATTTTCTTACCGGCATTCCGTCTTTTCCAACCATATATGTTCCAAAATCCTGTTCCATACTGTCAAAATTATCTAACAATAAATTATCCGGATTCAGCGGCAATATAAAGTCATCTGACGGTATATATGCCGGAGCTGCATTCATCTCGCCCACTCTGACAAACTGACCGTCACTGACATCAAATACTACCAGTATCATCTGTCTGTTATCTGCATCATTTTCTTCACAGAACATATATAAATAATGTTTACCGTCTGCTGTTTTTACATAATACGGATTATAACCATACGCATAAAAATCCTCATAGTGGTAATATCCGTCTGTATCAGTATAAATACCGAACTGAGAATAGAAACGTCCGTCCGCATTATATACTCCGGAAACATTCAGCTCTTCCAATGTGCCATCTCCATCCAAATCCGGAAAGAAAGATAAGTCCAGTGGAAGTCTAACCATATATGCATCCGGCACGTTCATATATTTCTCTTCAAATAATTCCGGATATTCTGCAAAAGAAATAGTCGCTGTCTGTCCTCCGTTTCCCGGCTCAGTAATATCTCCATCGCCAAAATAAAAAGTGACTCCATTGTAATCCAGCGTCCAGCTGATTCCATCGACCGGTGTATTTCTAAAGTAGTCCTCAATAACAGTTTCTTCGTAACCCTCTCCTGCCCAAAGATGACTATTTAACTCCTTGGTAACCAAGACCGGGACCTCTGTCATATCTTTGATAACGTCGTTCAAAAGTAATTCTTCACCGGTTTGGGTATCATAGTTGCTTCCCCACATTCCTCTGAAATCTTCAATAAAACCGTAATTCGCATAGGAATCCGTCAAATAACTTACTGCCACGCTATCTGCTCTTCTGATTTGCACATCCGATGTGGATATCTGTGTTTCAAAATTTCCTCCAGCGATATCAAACATCTCTTCCGCAAAACTAATGATATTATCTGCTTCATCTTCCTGAGTACGTGTTATCATACCTGCCATTTCCGACAATGTACGTTCCATCTGAGGATACGCCTCTTTACCTTCCCAAAAAGACACATAATTAAACTTACTTATCATCAGGAATTTTTCAAAATCATTGATTCCTTCATACTTTGCATTACGAGTTTCCTGCAAAGACAATACTTGTGGCTTTTCTACCGCTTCCACAGGGGCTTTTGCTTCATTCTGCGTATCTTCTTGTGCATCCTCATTACTCTCACTTGAAGAATCTTCCTGCACCTTTTCTGTATCTTGAGCCTCTTTTGATTCTTCTTCAGATGCATTTTCTTCTGCATTTTTTTCCGTGCTTGCTATTTGCGATTCTTTATTTCCACATGCCGTGCATGTAGCTATAAAGCACATCAACAATGTAATCAAACATAGCTTTTTCATGAATATTCTCCCTCTCTTTTCCCGGCAACAATGCTTTTCATAATCTCTTGCACATCACTATCTGAAAATGAAATTTTATTTTGTCCATTTTCCGTTAGGATCATCACCAATATCCTGTCAGTTTCCTCACTCGTTTCTAACATAATATAGGGATAACCAAAACTTTTGCAAGTATATCCGATCCAACAATAATTTCCCAGCTTAAATGATTCTATATCCTGAACATCATCATATAAGCATTTCATCAAAACATACTGCCTTGCATCTTCATAATAGCAAATGGTTATCCCTGCTTTTTGAAATATATCCATTTCACTTTTCGCATCTTTAAAAATATGCACTTTTTTTGGTGTTGCATTACCTTCTGCATCAATTCCCAGAAACCATTTCCAGCCGGCAGGTACTATTGCCTGCAAAAATTCATTGCGAAAAATTTCTGCTTTCATTGTATTCTATGCCCATGCATCCTGCTCAGTAGGAATCCTAATATCCGCGAGGCACTGAATATCATTTATAAACCACTGATTCGTAGAAGGTTTTCTTCTCAATTTAATTGGTCTTGGCGCATCTGCACCGCCGCTTGTTACATAAAGAGTCGCCCAATTTTCTTCATCAAAAGAATATGGATTTTCACTTACTGTAATCGTATATGGTGTGTTAGGTGTATATCCATTATCCGGTGTTGCTCCCTTAAAGAAAGATAATGTTTTATACTGTTTTCCGGAAAGTCGTTCCTTAATAAAGGATTTTTCTTTTTCATTCACACTTTCCGGTCCTTTCAAATAGTCTAACATTTCCCATGTAGCATTTGCGTCTTTTTCCAAATTACACAAAACAGCAATGCAAAGAGCTGTTGTCTTGAATGCTGAGTCCAAAGAAGCCTCAGGTAATGCCTGTAATTGTTCTACACTTGCAGGCAAAGAAGCAAATGTAAAGCTTTCTGTATGGTTTCTGCCTTTTGCAATCGTCTGGGAAGCACTTCGTGCTGCATTATTCACCACTTTTGATGCTTCTCTTTTTAATTGGGATGTAACTTGATTTTTAATAGAATCAAATAATGCCATTTTATAGTCTCCTTTATAATATCCTCTCAAAGCGAGTAGTCGCCATTGTTAAATATCCATCTTCTCCGCTAAACTGCTGGAATTCATCTCCCATTCCCATGTCTACCCAAAGTTCACCTTCGCGTTCCTGCCAGGCAAAAGGTTCATCGGTCATCATTCCATCACGGACTTTGATAACACCTGCCTTTGCTGCAGCCTCTACTTCTTCATTGGAAACGCCCTCCGGTAAAGGCATCAGAACATATAAGTTTCCGTCTTCACATACTTCAAGAAGCGTACCTATGGTTTTCTTTCTCTCTTTTATTTCGTCCGCAACCGCTTCTTCATCTGTTTCGTCAATATACGGCATGGGTGAATTCATATATTCCTCTGCATTCAACCAAATTCTTTCACAGGTTTCATCATCCACTGTTCCAATAGAATGAAACTTCCATTTTCCCAAATAGCTCATATAACTATCCTCCTTTTACACAAACTGATAAAATAATCTTTTCAAAAAAGGGTGGCTTATTACCACCCTTGACTATGTATTACTGGCGGTAATAAATCCAACTGTTCATAATAACCAGTTCGTCTTCATCTACGTAATAGCTGAAATCATCCGCGCCACCATTATCATAGCTAAGATAAATACGGTCACCGGAAATTTCAAACGTATAGCCGTATTCTTCACCTTCATAGTCTTGATATCCACTTCCATCTGCGTTGAATGCATAGGTTTCCGTACCGGCCTCGTCTGTCCAT